>NZ_JABWRM010000059.1:0-238 GCF_014268955.1 Pseudomonas sp. RW3S2
CCGTGCACCAGACCGACCGGCCGCGTTCCGCCCTTGCTCTGGCGCCAGCGCTGAGCGGTGCCGCCCATCTTGCGCCGATCAAGATTGACGTTGAATCGGCCATCACAGAATGCGCCTTCGATTTCGCCCAGCGACGCGACGCCGCCCAACTCATCCAGCAGCTGACAAATCGGATCGCAGAGTCGGCGGTAAGCGGTTTCGATGCGATTCTGGTCGCCTTCGCTGCGCGGCGCCGCGT
>NZ_JABWRM010000060.1:0-229 GCF_014268955.1 Pseudomonas sp. RW3S2
GCGCAGCGGACGGGACTCGAACCCGCGACCCCCGGCGTGACAGGCCGGTATTCTAACCGACTGAACTACCGCTGCGCATGTGGACTTGCGTCCTGTTCCTCTCTGGTAGGAAGCCTCTTTCGAAGCGTCCCGGGCCAGGAACAATCTCAGGAAGTGGTGGGTGATGACGGGATCGAACCGCCGACCCTCTGCTTGTAAGGCAGATGCTCTCCCGGCTGAGCTAATCACC
>NZ_JABWRM010000061.1:0-224 GCF_014268955.1 Pseudomonas sp. RW3S2
GCGGACTCAGGAGGATTCGAACCTCCGACCGCTCGGTTCGTAGCCGAGTACTCTATCCAGCTGAGCTATGAGTCCGTCGATGGTAGTTTTAGACCAGATTACCACTGGTGAAATGATGCGTCTTCCAAAGAAAACCGCCTCATTGTATGGCGGACTCAGGAGGATTCGAACCTCCGACCGCTCGGTTCGTAGCCGAGTACTCTATCCAGCTGAGCTATGAGTCC
>NZ_JABWRM010000062.1:0-219 GCF_014268955.1 Pseudomonas sp. RW3S2
GTCCCCTTCGTCTAGTGGCCTAGGACACCGCCCTTTCACGGCGGTAACAGGGGTTCGAGTCCCCTAGGGGACGCCATTTATTCCCGCGTTTTGCGGGGTTGAAAGGCTCATTCGACTGTTGAGTGAGCTTTTTGTTTTGTTTCGGGGCTATAGCTCAGCTGGGAGAGCGCCTGCATGGCATGCAGGAGGTCAGCGGTTCGATCCCGCTTAGCTCCACCA
>NZ_JABWRM010000063.1:0-200 GCF_014268955.1 Pseudomonas sp. RW3S2
CCCTGAACACTGCCGACGAACTGGAAGCCCTGGCCGAATCGGCCCAGCGCAGCCTGTCGCTGGGCGATGGCCCGCTGTTGCGCGCCGTGCTGGCCGATCTGCCGG
Source organism: Pseudomonas sp. RW3S2 (assembly GCF_014268955.1). Classification (NCBI taxonomy): domain Bacteria; kingdom Pseudomonadati; phylum Pseudomonadota; class Gammaproteobacteria; order Pseudomonadales; family Pseudomonadaceae; genus Pseudomonas; species Pseudomonas sp. RW3S2. The sequence continues at coordinate 106 of NZ_JABWRM010000063.1, forward strand.
ATGGCAGCCAGCGCCTGTTGCTGGTGATCCATCACCTGGCGGTGGACGGCGTATCGTGGCGCATCCTGTTCGAAGACCTGCAACTGGCCTTCGAG
>NZ_JABWRM010000007.1:0-268108 GCF_014268955.1 Pseudomonas sp. RW3S2
CCCCCCCCCCCCCCACGCACATGGGTCAGACAGACGCCTGGTGGGCGAACTGCGGTGGCGGGATGGAAGGTGTCGGCGCCTTGAGCCAGGCACTGGGCGAGGACAGGCGTGAAACCAGTACTCGCGGTGCCTGGTCGTAGTAGGTCCCCCAGTTGACACCGGGGTCCTTGACCCGACGCGGATCGGCCAGGCCCAGGTCGTCGAGGTTGTCGACGATCGCTGCCAGCAGCTGCTGGACCTGTGGCGTGGCGGTCAGCACCACCAGGCCGAAGTTGCGCAGCGCCAGGGTGCGGATCACGTTGTCGAGCAGGTACTTGCCGGCGCCGCTGCCGCTCTGGAACGAGGCGAAAGCACCGATCTCCGCGATACGCGCACGGTCGATGGCATAGCGTTCATCCAGCGCATGGTCCAGGTAGTACTCGCTGAACAGCTTGCCGGAGTCGCCGTAGCTGATGCCGGCACAGGCGTAGCCTGGCGCCCCGCCGGTCGAGCCGGTCAGGCAGGCGAACAGGTCGGGCTGCGGCACGGGCGTTGCGTCGTAGTGCTTGAGGTAATGGCCACGCACCGCCTCCTGCAGGCAGCGGTAGCCGGGGCGACCCTTGTAGAAATTGCGCACGATGTACATGGGCGACGTCCCGTCCTAGGCGTACAGTTGATCGATGAATCGCGCTTCGATCTCGGCGCGCCGCGGTCGTCCGGTGACCGTGTAGAACTGGTCACGAAACGCGGCAATGTCCTCGACCACCTCGACCCGTCGTACCCGCGCGAAGTCGGCAAGGCGGTGCTCCAGGCGCGCCATCTCGTCCCGCACGCTGGCGGGGCTCGCGGTGCTGAGGACGATGGCACACGGCTCGTCGCGCCCCTCGCCCATGACGATCATGTCGTCGACCAGCGGGCTCTCCTTGTAGACGTTCTCCACCCACTCAGGCGAAATGTTGCGTGCCGTCGAGAGGATGATCACGTGCTTCTTGCGCCCGGTGATGTACAGGAAACCGTCACGGAACTCGGCGATATCGCCGGTGTGCAGGTAGCCGTCGGACAGGTCGCAGGCCGTGTCGTCGGCGTTGTAGTAACCCGCGCAGAGGGTCGGCGTCTTCACCAGCAACTCGTCGTCGACCAGCTTGGGCTCGATGCCGTCGAGCAGCTTGCCAGCCGAGCCGATACGCCGTTCTGCAGGTGAGTTCAGCGAGATGATCGAGGAGTTCTCGCTCAGCCCGTAGGCCTCGAACACTTGCACGCCTCGGGCATCCAGGGCCTGGAGCACGGTGGCCGGGATCTTCGCGCCGCCGGTGATGATGTGCGGACTGGCTGGGCCGAACAGTTGCTCGACAGTGGCACCCTGTTCGAGCAGCAGGTTGGCCTCCTCCAGCAGCTTGGGCGGCAGGTAGAGGAAGTTGGGCAGGTTAGGTGCGATCAGCTCCAGATAATGACGGGCATTGCCGCTGGCCGCGCCGTACTCGGTGACACCTTCGGGCATCAGCGTCAGGGTGCCGCCGGAAAGGATCGGAATGAACACGCCCAGCACCTGTTCGATCAGCAGGCTCATCGGCACGATCGAGAAGTAATGCAGCGGCTGCTGCGGCAGGCGCTTCATCACGTTGTCGACCAGCAGCCCCACGGCCGCGTCGCGAATCATCACGCCCTTGGGCTTGGAGGTGGTGCCCGAGGTGTGGATCACCGAGACGATACCCGCGGGGATCAGTTCGTCGTCCTGGGCCCAGGGCGTGTCCGTGGACCGGGTCATCAATTGCCGGGGGATGAAGCTGGGCTTGTCTGGCAGGATCCGCTGCAGGCGCCGGGCGGTCGGCTCATCACTGACGAACACGGCGGCGGCCTTGCCGAGCAGGCTACTGATCTGATCGTCGGAAAATTCGATGGGCACCGGCAGCAACACACCACCAACCTTCTGGATCGCCAGCAGGGTGTACACCCACTCGTAGCATGAGCGCATCGCGATACCGAACACCTTGCGCTCGCAGTTGCCGACCCGAGCCTGCAGTGCCTGGGCCAGGCGTTCGACGTCATCGCGCAGGCCATGCAGGGTGTAGTCGCGCCCGTGCATCTCGCGGATCACCACGCGGTCCGTGCTGGTGGTCAGGTAGTGCTGCATTTTCTGGCTGATCATTGGCCGTTACCCCCGATGCGGTAGCTCTGGGCGCCGAAGATGCGTCGGCTGATATCGTCGAGGCGACGGCGGCCATGCATCACGCGGGTGTTGTCGATGACCACGATGTCGCCCTTCTTCCAGAAGTGGCTGTAGGTGTTACGGGCGGTGACTTCCTTGATCTCGTCCCAGATTTCAAGGGCGATCTCCTCGCCGTCGGCCCAGGTGATGCGTGGCGGCTCGTAATTGACGCTGGGGCCGAGCATCGAATTGCAGAAGGCTTTGCGACCACTGAAGCAGCTGGTTTCCACCGCGCTGATCACCAGTTCGGAGGCGATCAGGTTCTGGTCAATGCGACGGTAGGTCTGGCCGGCCACCTGGTCGTTGACCTGCTGCAGGTGCTCGTCGGTGATGCTGTCGATCGGCAACTGCAGCTCGATGCTCAGAAAGCGCCGCACGTTGTGCCAGGGAATGCGCCGCGCATAGCGAATGGCACGGGACTCGAAGCTTTTACGGGTTTTCGACGACAGGTCGAATAGCACCCGCTCGCCATCGCACAGCGTGGTCTCGGAGCCAACCGACGCCGCTTCCAGGCAGTAGAACCACTGCAGGTCGGGGTTGAACGGCAAATTACCGTTTTCTCGGTGCAGTCCCATCTCGTGGACGCCTGCCTCGATCTCGGCGGTGTTGGCCGTGGCGGCCTTGCGCGCCGGATCGAAGGTGACCCGGGAGGAATGCGCGCTGACGAAGTCGTTGAAGTCTTCGAGCGAGTCGCTGAAGTCGCGGTAGATCACCGCACCGCTGTGGGCCAAATCTTCATAGAGTGCCGCAGTGCTCATCGAATCGAAGACGCGCAGTCCCGGTTCGACGGCATAGACACATTCAAAGCCATAGCACGGCGTGGGATGACGGTAGAAGGGTAGAACTTTCGCGTGAGTGTGGGCCAACATCTGACATCTTCCTTGGGAAATGGATTACAGACAGGCAGGCCGTCCGCCGCCTGACGCAAACACGTTAGGGGAAATGTCGTGGATGCTGGTTTTAAGAAACCTAAAGCCATGATGAAAAATTAAAAGTGCGTGCGTGCGAGGGAACGCACAGGGGGAAGGCGTTGTCCGGGCGCGGGCCCTCGCCCCCGAGGAAGAGGTGCCAATAGGCATGGCTTGACGCGAAGAGGCCCTAAAGAGCCCTGTAACCACTGAATGTTCACTCATCCTGAGCGCCTGCAATCCGTGTCAAAAAAGCTGTTTCACCCAGCGCGGAGCAACTCTGCGGCCACGTCCTGGATCAACGTGCGCAAACTGGCGACATCCGTACCCAGCCCCCGGTCCCGCGACCAGATCATGTCCACCGTGAACACCGGAAACCCCATCGGTGGCTGACACACCCTCACCCCCTCGGGGATGCGCAGGTGGGGCAGCAGGCGCGCTGGCAAGGCGACGGTCGAAGGGACTGCGGTGAGGATGTTGACGCAGGCCTGGTAGCCGTTCGCCCGCACCAGCACGTTGCGCGTGCGACCAATCTTCTCCAGCCAGCTGTCGACCATGTTCTTCTCCGAGATCCACGGTGTGGGGAAGACATGCGCCGAGGCACAGAACTCATCCAGGCTCATGGCCCCGTCCAGCGCAAGTCCACGCTGGCTGGTCAGGCAGACGAAACCGTCGCTGAGCACCGGCTGCCATTGCAGCTCGGGGTGCAGTTGGTGGTAACTCGGCCCGAAACCGATGGCCAGGTCGATATCACCGGAAATCAACCGGTCCACCGGCAGGTCGCGGCTCAGCCGATCGAGGTGCAGGGAGGTGTTGGCATGGCTGCGCGACAAGGTCGCCAGTGCCTGGGGCAGAAAGGCCAGCTCGAAGTATTCCGGCGCGCACAGACGCCAGATCCTGGGGGCTGTGACGCCATCGCCCGCAGGATCATCCTCGGCGCAGCGGTTGACCGACTCGATCACCACGCGCAGGTAGGGTGCGATCTTTTCCGCCTTGGCGGTTGGCTGCAGCAGACCCTGCGAGGAGGCGAACAGGGTGTCGTCGAAACAACCGCGCAGGCGTTTGAGGCAGTAGCTCACCGTGGGCTGGCTGACGTTCATCAGTTCGGCGGTGCGCTTGGCACTGCGATATTCCAGCAAGTTGAGAAACACCACGATGTCTTGCAGGTCCAGCTGCTTCAGGTAATTGCTGTGAAGCATGCAGGGGCCTCCTGGGTCATCATGTTCATGGGATGGGATCGACGTCTTCGGGGAGCTTGGCCAGCATCAGTTTGAGCATTTGCGCCAGGGCTTCGCGCTGCTCGGGCAGCAGCGGTGCCAGGAACTGGTTTTGCAAGTCGGTGTGGCTGAAAACCGCTTTTTCGATGGCCGCAAGCCCGGCTGCAGTCAGCGCCACCTTGTAGCTGCGCTTGTCGGCAGGGTCGTGGATCTGCTCGACCATGCCCGCCTCCTTGAGGCGGCTCAGTCGATTGGTCATCGCCCCGGATGTGATCAACAACGAGTTGTACAGCTCGGTCGGGGTCAGCTGGTACGGTGCGCCGGAGCGGCGCAAGGTCGCCATGACATCGAACTCCCCTTCCTTGAAACCGTATTGATCGAGCACCGCGCAACGTCGGCGCTCGAGGTGTTTCTGCAGGCGCGCCATGCGCCCGAAGACCTCCATGGACGAAGCGTCCACCGAGGGCATCGCCTGCGCCCATTGCGCGACGACGAAATCGACATGATCTTTCATTGGCATAACCGTCCGTTCACCATGAACTCCCCAAGGGCCACATCCCTGCCGTACCCCGGCACCTTCCAAGTATCTTAACGTTAAGTTATCTTGATATGCACGAGGTATGAATCGGGAGGGAACATGGCGTTCTTCGAACACAACCGAAATCGCTATTACTACTTTGACGCCGGGGCCGGCACCCCCACCCTGCTCCTGCACGGGCTGGGCAACAGTGGCCGCGCCTGGACGGACCAGGTCGGGGCCCTGCTGCGCCTGGGCCATCGCGTCATCGTACCGGACCTGCTCGGCCATGGCGCGTCCAGCAATGCGCCGGAACACATCACGCCTCACCTGCAAGCCCAGGAGCTGATCGCATTGCTGGATCACCTTGGGCTGGCCAGCACTCAACTGATCGGGCTTTCGCTGGGCGGCATGATTGCCCTGGAACTGGCCTGCACCTACCCAGATGCCGTGGACAAACTGGTAGTGGCCGCGACCTTCGCCAGCATGAACAGCTCCGCGCGCCATAACCAGCTCGATGAGTGGGTCGAAAACCTTTGCCAACCGGACGGCTGCCTGAAGCGCTTCAAGACGACATGGCCGCAACTGGTCGGCAGTTCCTTCGCCGCCTCCAGCCAAGGACAGAGCCTCTACCAGGCCTGGCATGCCCAGGCTGCCATGCAACGGGCGCGCTGCCAGACCAACTGGTGCGAGGGTATGAAAACCTACGACCCGAGCGATCGACTGTCACACATCCAGGCACCCACCCTGGTGCTTGCCGCCGACGGCGACCGCATCAGCCCACCTGGCGAGGCCGAGGCCATTGCCAGACGTATTGCTCACGCCCAGCTCATCACTTTTCCAGGCGACGGCCATGTCTTCAACGTTTCCCATGCCCCGGCCTTCAACCGGGCACTCAGTGGTTTCCTGCAGGAGCAACAGCGACATGGGTGACACACCCTCCAAGGCCAGCGTAGTGCTGCTGGCGATTCTGGTCGGCATCAACCTGCGACCGATCATGGCCTCGGTCGGCCCGCTGCTCGATCTGCTGCAACGCGACCTGGGCCTGAGCAACTTCCAGGGCGGCTTGCTGACCACACTGCCGGTGATGATGATGGGCCTGTTCGCCCTCGCCGGCCCTTGGCTGCTGCGCCTGCTCGGCGAGGTCAAGGGCGTGGCCATCGGCATGACGCTGATTGCCGCAGCCTGTGCGGTACGCACCTACGTCGAATCGTCCTCTGCACTGATCGCCAGCGCTGCCGTGGGTGGCGTCGGCATTGCCGTGATCCAGTCGCTGATGCCCGCGTTCATCAAGCGCAACCATCCGCAAAGCGCAGGGATGCTCATGGGGCTGTTCACCACGGGGATCATGGGCGGTGCGGCCATCGCCGCCGCCATTGCCGCTCCCAGCGCGGGCAAGCTGGGCTGGAACCTCACTCTCGGCTATGCCGCCATTCCGGCAATGATTGCGCTGATCGCCTGGCTGCTCGCCGCAGGCAACGTGCATGCCTATCCCACGGCGGCCGGCCTGCCCTGGCGCAGTGGCCGGGCCTGGCTGCTGCTGGTGTTCTTCGGGATCGGCACCGGCGCGTACACCTTGGTGCTCGCCTGGCTGCCGCCCTTCTACATCGAACTGGGCTGGACAGCGAAAAGTGCCGGCTACCTGCTCGGCGCACTGACCATCACCGAGGTCATCGCCGGTTTGCTGGTGTCGGCGCTGATTCACCGTTTCCCGGATCGCCGCCAACCCTTGGCGCTGGTGATCCTGCTACTGATCGGCGGGCTGGCCTGCCTGATGGCGGCGCCGCTGCAACTGGCCGCCTTGGCCATCCTGTGCCTGGGGCTGGGCATCGGTGCGTTGTTCCCGCTGTCGCTGATCGTCACCCTCGATCATGCACGCTCACCGACCGAAGCCGGGTCGCTGCTGGCCTTCGTGCAAGGGGGTGGCTACCTGATTGCTGCCTCGATGCCGGTGGTGGCCGGGCTGGTGCGTGACGAGTTCAGCTCGTTGCACTGGGCTTGGGCCGTCATGGCGGGTGGCGCTGTACTGCTGCTTGCCTTGAGCGCCCTGCTCCGGCCGGTAACCCCGCGAACGGTCGCCGCCCAGGCTTGACCCTCCTCGACTCCGGGGCGCTCTCCAGCGCCCCGGACGCCCTACCCGATTTTTCCTGACCCGCCCCACCAGCGCACCATAGGCACTCTTTTGGTGCAAAAGCGCCGCAACCTCCCCCTGCCTACCCCGTCCCGTGCGCGCTGCAGCCCAGTGGCACAGCCTTTGCGACGGCCTACCGTGCCCCATTCGCGAACTTAGTTTTTTTAACGTTCATGAGCACATATTTACTAATTTATCCATCTGCGCCCACGCCCCATGATCGCTTCCAACAAGAAAGCGTCGCCTTTTGCCGACGCGCATCCGGGCACCTTTGAAGTGCCCATCCTTGCCTTGGAGTCCGTCATGACCAGCGCAGCCACATCGGCACCTCTCATAGAAAAACACACGATCGGATACGTGCCCCCCGAAGACCGCCATGGAAAGGTAAAGGACTTGTTCACCCTGTGGTTCGGCGGCAACATCGCGCCGCTGCCCATCGTCACCGGCGCCCTGGGCGTGCAGTTGTTCCACCTGAACCTGATCTGGGGCATCGTCGCCATCCTGGTCGGTCATCTGGTCGGTGGTGTGCTGATGGCCCTGCACTCGGCCCAGGGCCCGCAGATGGGCATCCCGCAGATGATCCAGAGCCGCGCCCAGTTCGGCACCCTCGGCGCGCTGCTGGTGGTGGTGATCGCAGGGGTGATGTACATCGGCTTCTTCGCCTCCAACATCGTGCTGGCGGGCAAATCGCTGCACGGTGTGGTCGACAGCGTGCCCGTGCCAGTGGGCATCGTCATCGGCGCCCTGGGTTCGGGGATCATTGGCATCATCGGCTACCGCTTCATCCATGTGCTCAACCGCATCGGCACCTGGGTGCTTGGCATCGGCATCGTGGTGGGCTTTGGCTATATCTTCACCCACGTGCAGAGCGATGACTTCCTGACCCGTGGCAACTTCAACATCTCCGGCTGGCTGGCCACTGTGTCGTTGGCAGCGCTGTGGCAGATCGCCTTCGCCCCTTACGTGTCGGACTACTCGCGCTACCTGCCGGCCGATGTGAAAGTGTCGTCGACCTTCTGGACCACCTACCTGGGCTCAGCCCTGGGTTCGAGCCTGTCGTTCATCTTCGGCGCAGTCGCCGTGCTGGCGATCCCCGCCGGGATGGACACCATGGACGCCGTAAAGCTGGCCACCGGCGCCATTGGCCCGCTGATGCTGGTGCTGTTCCTGCTCAGTGTGATCAGCCACAACGCGCTCAACCTGTATGGTGCGGTACTGTCGATCATCACCCTGGTGCAAACCTTCGCCTATCGCTGGATCCCGACCGCGAAGACCCGCGCCGTACTTTCGCTGATCGTGCTGGCCGCGTGCAGCGTGGTGGCAGTCTTCGCCTCGTCCGACTTCATCGGTCACTTCGTCGACATGGTCTTGGTGCTGCTGGTCGTGTTGGTGCCGTGGACCGCGATCAACCTGATCGACTTCTATGCCATCCACAAGGGCGAGTACGACATCCAGTCGATCTTCAAGGTCGACGGCGGGATCTATGGGCGTTACAACCCGCAGGCGCTGATCGCCTACGCCGTCGGGATCGTGGTGCAGATTCCGTTCATGAACACGCCGCTGTACGTAGGCCCGGTATCGGAACACATCAATGGCGCCGACCTGTCGTGGCTGGTCGGGCTGGCGGTGACCACACCGCTGTACTGGTGGTTGGCCAGCCGTGACAGCGTCTACCGTCGCCGTCAGATGGGCGCCAAGCTCGCTGCCGGACATTGATGCAACGCGCTTGCCCTGCACTTGTGCAGGGCAAGCTGGTTTTTTCGCGGATGAATCGGAACACCTCTACGGCTCGAACCCTTCGACGATGATCACCTCGGCCTTGGCCACCCCCTGCCGATAGCGGCACGCCTCCTGATACAGATCCGACCGATAGCAGGCCAGCGCCTGCTCATACGAGTCGAACTCGATCACCACGTTGCGCTGCGGCGTCGCCCGCCCTTCCATCGCCTCGCTCCTGCCTCCCCGGGCCAGAAAGCGCCCGCCGAATGCCACGAACGCCGCTGGCGCTCGCTGGGTGTACTGCTGGTACTGCTCCGGGTCGGTGACGTCCACATGGGCGATCCAGTAAGCCTTCATCCGTCGATCTCCTGTATAGGGTTATTTGTGTATTATGGTATACCATAAAAATCACCTGACCACAGTGAGCGTGCAGCATGGCTTTCAACAGCATCGAAGACCTTCTCGAAGACTACCGCCAGGGCAAGATGGTGCTGCTGGTGGACGACGAAGACCGGGAGAACGAAGGCGACCTGCTGATCGCCGCCGAGCGCTGTGACGCGCATGCTATCAACTTCATGGCCCGCGAAGCACGCGGCCTGATCTGTCTGACCCTGACCGACGAACACTGCCAACGCCTGGGCCTCGAACAGATGGTGCCGACCAACGGCAGCGTGTTCAGCACGGCCTTCACCGTATCGATCGAGGCCGCCAGCGGTGTCACTACCGGCATCTCTGCCGCCGACCGCGCGCGGACCGTGGCTGCAGCCATGGCCGCGGACGCCCGCCCCGAGCACCTGGTCCAGCCTGGCCATATCTTCCCCCTGCGCGCCCGCGAAGGCGGCGTACTGACCCGCGCCGGACACACTGAAGCCGGTTGCGACCTGGCACGCCTGGCAGGCTTCGCACCGGCCTCGGTGATCGTCGAAGTGCTCAACGACGACGGCACCATGGCCCGCCGCCCGGACCTGGAACTGTTCGCCGAGCGCCACGGTATCAAGATCGGCACCATTGCCGACCTGATCCACTATCGCCTGAGCACCGAACAGACGGTAAGGCGCATCGGCGAGCGTGAGCTGCCAACGGTACACGGCACCTTCCGCCTGGTGACCTTCGAGGACCGCATCGAAGGTGGCGTGCACATGGCGATGGTGATGGGCGACATCCGCCGCGAGCAGCCGACGCTGGTGCGCGTGCATGTCATCGATCCGCTGCGCGACCTGGTCGGCGCCGAATACGCAGGCCCTGTCAACTGGACGCTGTGGGCGGCGCTGGAGCGGGTCGCGGCGGAGGGCGCCGGGGTGGTGGTGGTCCTTGCCAACCACGAATCGTCCCAGGCCCTGCTCGAACGCGTGCCACAACTCACCCAGCCGCAGCGCCCCTACCAGCGCGGACAGTCGAAGGTGTATTCGGAGGTGGGCACCGGCGCCCAGATCCTGCAGGACTTGGGCGTGGGCAAGCTGCGCCATCTTGGCCCACCGCTCAAGTACGCGGGGTTGGCGGGGTATGAGCTGGAGGTGGTGCAGAGTATTCCCTTCGAAGCGATCTGATTCACTATCAATACGTGAAAACTGAAACGCCCGCTGCCGCGGGCGTGCGTTATTTGAAGCGAAAAACAGATAACCCCATCAACCAAAGCAGCCCGAGGAAAATGCATAATGTTGCAATCTGTATACGGCGCTTCAAGCAATACGGAAAACTCTTTACATCAAGAGGATCCAGCGTTCCACGCCGAATACCAATCGAAGGACACGTTAGCGCTGAGCTCATGGCAGCCACTATGAGCATTCGCGACCAAAGCGAGGTCACTCCCCAAACTTTGATTTCCGCATCTATCCCCGAGCTTCTTCCAAAAGCACGACACATCACGACGAAGTGACGAGATGCAGAAATATGAAGCACCATCAAAATCCCCAGCAACATAATTGCAAAGGGCGCACCTATGAATACCAATTTGCAATTAGCCGACCAACTGCTGGCATCAATCATCTGAGACCTCGTAGAGCAACTCCCCCCAATACTCTCCGTAACGCCCACCCCATTCTGCGGCACCAACGGAACCCGCCCCTACCAACGCGATACCGCAAACTGCTTTTCCCCACACCCCAAAATGGCAGACCAAGTTAGCCACCTTGCCCGCAGCGATACCGCCACCAAAACCTGCTACTAGACTCCCGCTAAAAGCGCCCGTTTCGGTAAAGCGCACCTTGCGACACTCATCGGTCTCTCCAGACCGACAAGCCTCTTGCACCTTCAGATACGAAGCTGTCGCACCCAGTCCAATCGCCACATACCCCCCGTACTTCAAATATCGCGCTGTTTTCGCCACTTCATCCAAGTGCGTTGCATATCCCGGTATCTGCCCCGGCCCTCCGGCCTTTTTCCAGTGATGCACCAAGCTCTTCGGCGAAATACCCAGGTCCCGGCGCAACGTCTCGTAGCCCCCAGGTTCAATCGTTTGTGCAGGAACGAGCTGCTCAATTGCGCACTGAGCTGCTGATACAAGGCCTGGCGCGAAGTGAAGAACTCGGGGCTGTGCAAATGGCCATGCAGTATGAACTGCCGCTGGTGCAATGCTTCGATGCCCTTGAGCGTGTCCTTGACACGTCCCAAGCCCTGATCAAGCATGTCCTTGCCCACCCCCATGGAACTGCTTGCTCCACTCAAAACTCCGGCAATCTCCCCGATGTGTTCCATCATGAAGTTGGCTTCTGCCTCGCTGAGAGTCGCCAAGGCCCCACGCGCGCGTTCGGCAGCCTGCATCAGTAGCGCCTCTTCGTGAGTGCACGCCTGGAGATTGTCAGGGTTACCGACAACAAAGATCTCACCCGCCTTGAAGCCGTGTTCGAAGGTAGGGTTCAGCCGCTGTAGCCGAGCGATGGGGAGCGTTGAGTCTTGCGACAGCAGTCGGGCCAGCACCTGAGGGCCGGACATGCTGCGCGGCACGATGTAGAAGCCAGGCTCCAGTGCAGAGAGCTGAGCCCCCTGGCCTGCGTAGAGGTTCGATTTCATTGAAGCCGCAGCCGGTGCAGGCGATGGTGAGTTGCTTGCCTTAAAAGCACCCGAGGTCAGCCTCGCACGACCTGCCGCCACTCCATGGTCTAGAGGAGCCACCACGTGATTGCTGCCACTGGGGCATCCACAAGCGACCAACGCCCCGTCCACGGCCACAGGGCGACCGTAGGACACAAACCACGGTACGCCTTCGACAACGGTGCCGACCTCACCACACACAGGGCATGGCGTAGTGCTGTCACCCTGCCGCAGCACGGCGCGATCGTTCGCCTGATAGTTGATACCACTTGCGATACACACAGCGCCGGTGGAGGTCATGTCGCCGTCCAGCGCTTGACCTTTGCCATTCAGATTGACGCGAAGCATGCGCAGACTCCGTTGCTTGAGGAATGCGCAAACCTAACAGGCGCAAAGAGATCTACTTCCTTAGCAGGCACGAAATAGACATCTCCTACAGCGAGAAATGACGATTCAGCGCGCCCTGCAATGTCGCAGGTGATCGCCGGTAACACCGAACGCTTGCCAAAATCTTGGAATACCATAATATGATATCCCGTAGACCTTAAATCTGCCGGCCACACCTACAATCACACAACGGCCACGAACCACCTGAAATAGCTGCTCCCGAACACAGTTGGCGGGCGCGACAAAAGCCCCGCCTCGAATAACAAAAGCAACGAGGGCGTAACCATGCTGTTGAGCAAACGAGTCACCGCTGTGCTGTCCGCAAGCCTGCTAGCCCTGGCCTGCCAGGCCACCCAGGCCGCCGACAGCCTCAACTTCGTCAGTTGGGGCGGCACCACCCAGGACGCCCAGAAACAGGCATGGGCCGACCCCTTCAGCAAGAGCAGCAACATCAAGGTCGTACAGGATGGCCCGACCGACTACGGCAAGCTCAAGGCCATGGTCGAAAGCGGCAACGTGCAATGGGATGTGGTCGATGTCGAAGCCGACTTCGCCCTGCGTGCCGCCAGCGAAGGCCTGCTCGAACCCCTCGACTTCTCCACCATCCAGCGTGATCGCATCGACCCGCGCTTCGTCTCCGACCATGGCGTCGGCTCGTTCTTCTTCTCCTTCGTGCTCGGCTACAACGAGGGCAAGCTCGGCGCCAACAAGCCGGTCGACTGGAGCGCGCTGTTCGACACCAAGACCTACCCCGGCAAGCGCGCGCTGTACAAGTGGCCGAGCCCCGGCGTGCTCGAGCTGGCCCTGCTCGCCGACGGCGTGCCTGCCGACAAGCTCTACCCGCTGGACCTGGACCGCGCCTTCAAGAAACTCGACACCATCAAGAAAGACATCGTCTGGTGGGGCGGCGGTGCCCAGTCGCAACAGTTGTTGGCCTCTGGTGAAGCAGCACTCGGGCAGTTCTGGAACGGCCGCGTCTATGCCCTGCAGCAGGACGGCGCCCCGGTGGGCGTGAGCTGGAAGCAGAATCTGGTCATGGCCGACTTTCTGGTCATCCCCAAAGGTGCCAAGAACAAGGACGCGGCCATGAAGTTCCTGGCCAACGCCAGCAGCGCCAAGGGCCAGGCCGACTTCGCCAACCTTACCGCCTACGCCCCGGTCAACCTCGACAGCGTGGCCGAACTCGACAAGAAACTCGCACCCAACCTGCCAACCGCCTATGCCCAGGACCAGGTGACCCTCGACTTCGCCTACTGGGCCAAGAACGGCCAGGCAATCGCCGCGCGCTGGAATGAGTGGTTGGTCAAATGAAAGTCGCCATCAACGCCCTGCACAACGCTCAAGGTGCCGACCCCGGCACCGGCGCCCCACGCGCGGCGGTGCGCCGACCGCCGCTGAGCCAGCGCTGGCGTGGCAGCCGCAACCTGCTGCCGGCCTTGCTGTTCCTCGGCCTGTTCTTCTTCGCGCCATTGATCGGCCTGCTGCTGCGCGGGGTGCTGGAGCCGGTGCCAGGGCTGGGCAACTACGAGCAACTGTTCGCCAACTCAGCCTACGCCCGAGTGCTGTTCAACACCTTCTCGGTGGCGGGCCTGGTCACCGTGATCAGCGTGTTGCTGGGCTTTCCGCTGGCCTGGGCGATCACCCTGGTGCCTCGCGGCTGGGGTCGCTGGCTGCTGAACATCGTGCTGCTGTCGATGTGGACCAGCCTGCTGGCCCGCACCTACTCCTGGCTGGTGCTGCTGCAGGGCTCGGGGGTGATCAACAAGCTGCTGATGGCGCTGGGCATCATCGATGCGCCGCTGGAGATGGTGCACAACCTCACGGGCGTGGTGATCGGCATGAGCTACATCATGATCCCGTTCATCGTGCTGCCACTGCAGGCGACCATGCAGGCCATCGACCCGATGGTGCTGCAGGCCGGCTCGATCTGCGGCGCCAGCCCCTGGACCAACTTCTGGAAGGTGTTCATCCCGTTGTGCCGCTCAGGCTTGTTCTCGGGTGCACTGATGGTGTTCGTGATGTCGCTCGGTTACTACGTCACCCCGGCATTGCTGGGCGGTGCGCAGAACATGATGCTGCCCGAGTTCATCATCCAGCAGGTGCAGTCGTTCCTGAACTGGGGCCTGGCCAGCGCCGCCGCGGCATTGCTGGTGGTCATAACCCTGGTGCTCTTCTACCTGTACCTGAAGCTGCAGCCGGAATCCCCGGTCGGCAATGCGAGGTAATTCTTCATGCTCCTGTCCCCCAACGCCATGGGTCGCCCGCTGCGCACGGGCCTGTACCTGACCACCGGGATCATCGCCGCCTTCCTGCTGCTGCCGGTGGTGTTCATCGTCCTGCTGTCGTTCGGCTCCTCTCAGTGGCTGGTGTTCCCGCCTCCCGGCTGGACCTTCAAATGGTACGACCAGTTCTTCTCCAACCCCGAGTGGATGGACGCCGCGCTGGCCAGCCTCAAGGTTGCCGTACTGACCACCTTCGCCGCCGTGGCCCTGGGCCTGCCGACCGCCTTCGCCCTGGTACGCGGGCGCTTTCCCGGACGCGAGCTGCTCTACGGCCTGTTCACCATGCCGATGATCGTGCCCCTGGTGATCATCGCGGTCGCGGTCTACGCGCTGTTCCTGAAGCTGGGCTACACCGGCACGCTGTTCGCCTTCGTGGTCAGCCACGTGATCGTCGCCCTGCCCTTTACCATCATCTCGATCATCAACTCGCTGAAGCTGTTCGACCAATCGATCGAGGATGCTGCGGTGATCTGCGGCGCTTCGCGGCTGCAGGCGATCGTCAAGGTGACTTTCCCGGCCATCCGCCCGGGCATGATCGCCGGCGGCCTGTTCGCCTTCCTGGTCTCGTGGGATGAGGTGGTGCTCAGCGTGATGATGGCCAGCCCCGACCTGCAGACCCTGCCGGTGAAGATGTGGACCACCCTGCGCCAGGACCTGAGCCCGGTGATCGCCGTGGCCTCGACGCTGCTGATCGGCCTGTCGATCCTGGTCATGTTCATCGCCAGCGCCCTGCGCCGTCGCAACGAAACCAACGCCTGAGTGCCGGAGACAACAATAATGAGTGCAGTCATCAAAGAAGCCGCGCACGGCAAGACCCTGGTCACCCTGCGCAACCTGAACAAGCACTACGGCGACTTCGCCGCGGTCGACAACATCAGCCTGGACATCCAGGACGGCGAATTCCTCACCTTCCTCGGCTCCAGCGGCTCGGGCAAGTCCACCACCCTGTCGATGCTGGCCGGCTTCGAGACCCCCAGCAGCGGCGAGATTCTGGTCGAAGGCCGCTCGCTGGTGAACGTGCCGCCGCACAAGCGTGACATCGGCATGGTGTTCCAGCGCTACTCGCTGTTCCCGCACCTGAGCGTGCGCGACAACATCGCCTTCCCACTGGCCATCCGCAAGCTGGGCAGCGCCGAGATCGCCAAGCGCGTCGACGCCATGCTCAAGCTGGTGCAACTGGAAACCTTCGCACACCGGCGCCCGGCCCAGCTCTCCGGCGGCCAGCAACAGCGCGTGGCGATCGCCCGGGCGCTGGTGTACGAGCCGCGCATCCTGCTGATGGACGAGCCCCTCGGTGCCCTGGACAAAAAGCTGCGCGAAGATCTGCAGGACGAGTTGCGCCAGTTGCACCGGCGCCTGGGCATCACCATCGTCTACGTCACTCATGACCAGGAAGAAGCGATGCGCCTGTCCCAGCGCATCGCTATCTTCAGCCACGGCAAGATCGTCGGCCTGGGCAGCGGTTACGACCTCTACCAGAACCCACCCAACGCCTTCGTCGCCTCGTTCCTGGGTAACTCCAACTTCCTCAGGGTCACCGCCAGCAGCCATGGCGCGGCGGCGTTCGAGGGCCAGTCGCTGGCCATTCGCCTGACCTCAGGGCTGGCCGCGGGCCAGGATGCACTGATCATGGTCCGCCCGGAAAAGGCCCTGGCGCTGAGCACCGAGCAGGCGACCCGCGAGCCGCTACCCGCTGGCTGGAACGAGGTGAACGCCAAGGTCGGCGAAGTCTTGTTCCTTGGCGAAAGCCAGACCTGCCACGTGGTGACGGCAGGCGGTACAGAAATGACGGTCAAGGCGCTGTCGGCGGCGGGCATGCCGATGCAGCCGGGCGATACGGTCAAGGTACGCTGGGCGGTGGCCGATGCCTGCGTGTACACCGAGTGGGCCGAGAGTGACCTGAGCAAGGCTGCCGGCGCACACTGACAGGCCTCTTCGCAGCAAGCCCGCTCTCTGTAGGAGCGAGCTTGCTCGCGAAGAGAGCGACACCAACCTGCGCCATCACCCCGGCAACCGATACCGCTCGGCAAAGAACTGCCGGCCTCCAGCGGTGGCAGCCACGTCATCGTGCAGATGCAAGGTGCCGACGGGCGCCAGTTCAGCAATGCCTACTCACTGATGAGCGATCCGCAGCGCACGGCTGGTGCTGAACCTGCAAGGCACGCCACCCGGCAGCTTGGCACCGCGGCCTCGCTCGCGGTGCAGTACCATGTAGACGTCCTTCCTGCGTCGACATGCCCATGACCCATCCCGCCAGCGCGGGAGCTGGTGGTATTTCTCAAGCGGCCCGGCGGCCAGACCCAATTCAGCGAACTGCTGAAGGCCCAGGGCGAAGACAGCGGCGCCTTCGAAGCCTTGCACCTATGGCTCAACGACAACCTGGGCGACCCGCGCCTGAGCGTCGAACGCCTGGCGGAGCAGGCGAACATGAGCCTGCGCAACTTCACCCGGGTGTACAAGCAGAAGACCGGGCGAACTCCCGCCAAGACCCTCGAGCTGTTTCGCGTGGAAGCCGCGCGCCGCCTGCTGGAGAACTCGGCGCAGCGGATCGAGCAGATCGCCCGCCTGTGCGGCTTCGGTAACGAAGAAAGGCTGCGCCTGGCGTTTCAGCGCCACCTGCAGGTCAGCCCGCGCGACTATCGCGCCCGTTTCGCACGTAGCGTGCCCCTGGCCGAAATCCAGGGATCTTTGACCTAGGGTCTGTATGAAAAGCCTTGAGACGAAGGTCAGGCAAGGCGAAAACAGCCGAGGAACGGCCGGGGTCGCGCTCGACTTTACGGGTTGTAAATGAGCATTCCGAGGCTGTTTTCAACGCAGCATCACCGAGTATCAAGGTTTTTCATACAGAGCCTAGGGCCTGCCCGGCAGCGCACGTAGCATCGCCGTGACAAATCGAGCCTTGCGGCTACGCCTGTCGGGCCACGGCCGTGCGCCGACGGGAAGCCTTATCATCGACTTCGGCCAGTCAGGCGAACCGCACTGCGCCGCCAGCCGTTCGAGCGCCCCTTCCTGCGTCACCGCATGCCGTGCCCGTTTCCGACAACACCCATAATTTGCGGTATCCGGAATTTTCCAGGAGCACAACGATGAAACAGATCCTGATCCTCGGCGCAGGCTTTGCCGGCCTCTGGAGCGCCCTGGGCGCTGCGCGCCAGCTCGACCTGCACGGACGCGACGACGTCCAGATCACGGTGCTCGAACCACAGGCCGAGCTGCACATCCGCCCACGCTTCTACGAGCCTGACGTTCACCAGATGGCTGCCCCGTTGCAGGCGCTGTTCGACGCAGTAAACGTGCGCTTCGTACAAGGCACGGCCCACCACATCGACGAGGCAGGCCAGCGCGTCGGCTATCGCAGCGCAGATGGCAGCGAGGCGACCCTGGCCTAAGCATCTGGATCTACCCACCTGCGGCCGAACGCGCGGCCGCCCTCGCCGCAGCCGCCCCCTTGATCCCTGTGGCCTGATGCAGCCCGCTGCGCGTCTGCAAGCCGCTGGCAGACGCGCAGCGGTTATAACACCTGCGCAATACTTCACTTCCCTTGACCACTTCTCCTGCCCTAGTCTTGGCCAATCGCACCCTGATCGCATCAGGCGATCGCAATGGGATCGAAGACCATCAGGAGATTTAATCGGATGAGCAGCAGCCCCTACGTCCCACCTAAGGTCTGGAAAAACGACGCCGCAGCCGGCGGCCAGTTCGCCAGCATCAACCGCCCGATCGCCGGCCCCACCCACGACAAGAACCTGCCCGTCGGCAAGCATCCCCTGCAACTCTACTCGCTGGCCACGCCCAACGGCGTCAAGGTCACGGTCCTGCTCGAAGAGCTGCTGGCTCTGGGGCACAGCGGCGCTGAATACGACGCCTGGCTGATCCGCATTGGTGATGGCGACCAGTTCTCCAGCGGCGTCGTCGAGGTCAATCCGAATTCCAAGATCCCGGCCCTGCTCGACCGCAGTGTCGAACCGCCGGTGCGGGTGTTCGAGTCCGGTTCGATCCTGCTACACCTGGCGGAAAAGTTCGGTGCCTTCCTGCCGAAAGACCCAGCCGCCCGCGTCGAAAGCCTGAACTGGCTGTTCTGGCAGATGGGCTCGGCGCCTTACCTGGGCGGTGGTTTCGGCCACTTCTATGTGTATGCGCCGGAGAAGATCGAGTACGCCATCAACCGCTTCACCATGGAAGCCAAGCGTCAGCTCGACGTGCTCGAGCGACGCCTGGCGGTGAGCCGTTACCTGGGTGGCGACGAGTACAGCATCGCCGACATCGCCGTATGGCCGTGGTACGGGCAGCTGGTGCGCGGCAACCTGTACGGCGCGGCCGAATTCCTGGCGGTGGACGAATATCCGCACGTGCAGCGCTGGGCCGAAGAGATCGCCCAGCGCCCGGCCGTGCAGCGCGGCACCCGGGTCAACCGCACCTGGGGCGATGAGGCCAGCCAGGTGCCGGAGCGGCATTCAGCGGCCGACCTGGATTGAGCTCGACGTCGCGGGGGGGGGGGGGGGGGGGGGGGGGGGGGGCGCCCGGTGCGCGGGCGCCCGGCTCAACGCACCAGGTGCAGGAAGTGCAGGTGCCGTTCGAAGTGGTCGAGAATGTCGCCGATCACTTCGTCCTTCGACCAGCCCATCACATCGTGGTCCTGGCCACCTTCACGCAAATGTACTTCGGCACGGAAGTACTTGCGCTCCTCCCCGGCGCCATCGCTCAGGACGAAGCTGGGCATGGCATAGGCGCGTGGACGAATCTCGTAGACGAACACCTCATCGCTCGGCCCTACCTTGAGCGTCACTCGGCCACCCTCGCCTTCCTCGACACTGCATTCATACCCCTGGCGACGCCACTCCTCGGCCACCGATTGACAGGCCGGCAGCGCTACGTCAGCGATGAAGCGCTGCACATGTGAACGGCGCGGGAACATCGCCAGGGTGCGCAGACGTCGCTGCCAGTTGCCCGCAGCACGCGAAGCGGTCGGCGAGATAGCCAGCGCCTGGTAGCGCAGGTCACGCTTGGTGGCGTCGAGTTTGAGCGCCTTGAGCAGCCCGCGCATGCTCAGCAGCAACGCTAGGGTAAACGGCAGCGCACTGGCGATGGTCGCGGTCTGCAGCGCCTTGAGGCCGTCGGCCAGCAGCAGTGCGATGGCGACGATGCCCATGCTCGAGGCCCAGAAGATCCTCTGGCGGATCGGTGTGCCCTCCTTGCCGCCGGAGGCCAGCATGTCCACCACCATCGCGCCGGTATCGGCCGAGGTGACGAAAAACACCACCACCATCACCACCGCCAGGGTGCTGATGATGCTGGCGAAGGGGAAATGCTCGAGGAAGGCGAACAGTGCAAGCGACGTATCCTGCTCCACCGCCGCGGCCAGGTCGGTCAACCCCTCGTCAAGGATCATGTGGATCGCTGTATTGCCGAACACCGTCATCCACAGCAGGGTGAACGCAGTCGGCACCAGCAGCACGCCGGTAACGAATTCACGGATGGTGCGCCCGCGCGAGATGCGCGCGATGAACAGCCCGACGAAGGGCGACCAGGCCAGCCACCAGCCCCAATAGAACAGGGTCCAGCCACCAATCCAATCGGTGGGCTGGTAGGCATAGAGGTTGAGGGTACGGCTGACGATCTCGCTCAGGTAGCCGCCGGTGTTCTGCACGAAGGTCTGCAGGATCAGTACGGTGGGGCCCAGCAGCATGACCATCAGCAACAGCAGCACGGCCAGGCCCAGGTTGAGTTCGGAGAGGCGACGAATGCCCTTGTCCAGCCCGGACATCACCGAAAGGGTGGCCAGGAAGGTGGTGCCGATGATCAGCGCGATCTGGATAGGAGTGGATACCGGCACGCCGAACAGCGCATTGAGCCCGGTGTTGATCTGCGACACGCCAAAGCCCAGTGAGGTGGCCACGCCGAACACCGTGCCGATGATCGCAAAGATGTCGACCGCGTGCCCCAGTGGGCCGTGGATACGCTCGCCGATCAGCGGGTAGAGTGCCGAACGCAGGGTCAGCGGCAAGCCATGGCGATAGCTGAAATAGGCCAGGATCAGCGCAACAATGGCGTAGATCGCCCAGGCATGCAGGCCCCAGTGGAAGAAGGTAATGCGCATCGCCTCACCGGCAGCCAGCACCGTCCCGCCCTCGCCAATGGGCGGTTTGAGAAAGTGCATGACCGGCTCGGCGACACCGAAGAACATCAGGCCGATGCCCATGCCTGCGGAGAACAGCATGGCGAACCAGGTGGCGTTGTTGTAGTCGGGGGTGCTGTGGTCGGGGCCGAGCTTGATATCGCCATAGCGGCTGACACCCAGAAACACCACGGTGCCGAGAATCAGCGCCACCCCGAGAATGTAGAACCAGCTGACATTGCCGATGATCCAGCCCTGAATCTGCGCGAACAGCGCCTGGGCATGGGCCTGGAACACACTGGCGTACAGCACCAGGATCAGCAGCAGGATCGCGGAAATCCAGAAAACCGGTGGATTGATGGTGGGCTTGCGAGGTTGTTCGGGCGAACTTGCCATGTACGGGTAATCTCCATCAGGGCGCTTAATGCGCACGGTTAGCTACGACAAACGGTAGACGCTGATGGTTTTGCCCGTCGTGACATATCGGATGTTTCTGAATCTTTCAGAACATGCTCCCACGCCGCACGCCCGCCTGCCGGCACATGCCGTGCTGCAAACAGGTTTTTCCCTGGTGCAAACCTGCGCCCGCGCAGGGCTTCTTGTACACTCGCCTGCATAAAATCCACCTGTACATTTTGGTGACAGCATGATCGAGGTAACCGAGGTTTCCATTGCCGAGCTGCGCAACGCGCTCGAGTCCGGCCGCACGACGGCGGTCGAACTGGTCAAGGCCTATCTGGCCCGCATCGACGCCTACGATGGAGCCGACACCGCCACCGCGCTGAACGCCGTCGTGGTGCGCAACCCCGAAGCGCTCAAGGAGGCCGAGGCCTCCGACGCCCGCCGCGCTGCCGGCACCACCCTGGGCCCGCTGGACGGCATCCCCTACACCGCCAAGGACAGCTACCTGGTCAAGGGCCTGACCGCCGCCTCCGGCAGCCCGGCATTCGAGCACCTGGTCGCCCAGCGCGATGCCTTCACCGTCGAGCGCCTGCGCGCTGGCGGCGCGATCTGCCTGGGCAAGACCAACATGCCGCCCATGGCCAACGGCGGCATGCAGCGGGGCGTCTACGGCCGCGCCGAAAGCCCGTACAACGCCGCCTACCTCACCGCGCCCTTCGCCTCCGGTTCCTCCAACGGCGCCGGTACCGCCACTGCGGCGAGCTACAGCGCCTTCGGCCTGGCCGAGGAAACCTGGTCCAGCGGTCGTGGACCTGCTTCGAACAACGGCCTGTGCGCCTACACCCCGTCGCGTGGGGTGATCTCGGTGCGCGGCAACTGGCCGCTCACGCCAACCATGGATGTGGTCGTGCCGTACGCACGGACCATGGCCGACCTGCTGGAAATTCTCGACGTGGTGGTGGCCGACGACGCCGACACCCGTGGCGACCTGTGGCGCATGCAACCCTGGGTGCCGATCCCGGCAGCCTCGAGCGTGCGCCCGGCCAGTTACCTCGACCTCGCCGTCGGCGCCGGCGCGCTCAAGGGCAAGCGCTTTGCCGTACCGCGCATGTACATCAATGCCGACGCCGAGGCCGGCACGTCGGAAAAACCAGGCATCGGTGGCCCGACCGGACAGCGCATCAACACCCGCGCCAGCGTCATCGACCTCTGGGAGCAAGCCCGCAAGGCGCTGGAGGCGGCAGGCGCCGAAGTGGTGGAAACCGACTTCCCGCTGGTCTCCAACTGCGAGGGGGATCGCCCGGGCGCACCGACCGTGTACAACCGCGGCATCGTCAGCAAGGAATTCCTGCATGACGAGCTGTGGGAGTTGTCCGGCTGGGCCTTCGACGATTTCCTGCGCGCCAACGACGACCCCAAGCTCAACCGCCTGGCTGACGTCGACGGGCCGAAGATCTTCCCGCACGATCCGGGCACCCTGCCCAACCGCGAGGACGACCTGGCAGCCGGCATGGACGAATACGTCAACATGGCCAAGCGTGGCCTCAAGTCCTGGGACCAGATCGCGACTGTCCCGGATGGCCTGCGCGGCCTGGAGCAGACGCGCAAGATGGACCTGGAAGACTGGATGGACGAGCACAAGCTGGACGCAGTGCTGTTCCCCACCGTCGCCGATGTCGGCCCGGCCGATGCCGATATCAACCCGGCCTCGGCAGACATCGCCTGGAGCAACGGGATCTGGGTCGCCAATGGCAACCTGGCGATCCGTCACTTGGGTGTGCCGACAGTGACCGTGCCGATGGGCGTGATGGCCGACATCGGCATGCCGGTGGGCCTGACCTTCGCTGGGCGAGCCTATGACGACAATGCCCTGCTGCGCTTTGCCGCAGGTTTCGAAGCCACTGGCTCGCGCCGGGTGATTCCACCGCGCACTCCGGCGCTAGGTTAAAGGCCCGAAGGCAATCCACACTCGCCAGATTCAACTATTTGTGTAAAATTCAACACACTTAAGAATCTGGCGATTCCCCATGCCCTCGCTTCCCCTCCAGCAAGAACGCCATCTCACCCTCACCGTTCTCAAGGCGGCACTTCAGGCCTTGGGCAGCGTTGCGCCGCGCAACCTGGAAATCCTCCTGCACGACCTGGACAATCCCGAGCACTCGGTGATCGCCATCGTCAACGGCCATCTTTCGGGCCGTCGGGTGGGCAGCCCGATCCTCGCCGCACCAGAACAGGACCAAGGCTTCAAGGCACTGATGCACGCCGGCCGTACTCAGGACGGCTGCGAGCCGGTGGTGCTGCCGGACTACCCCACCACCCTCAAGGGACGCACGCTGCGCAGTGCCACGGCAATCTTCCGTGACAGCAGCGGCCACCCGTTCGCAAGCCTGTGCGTGAACACCGACATCACCGGCCTCGATGCGGCCATGGCCTTCCTCCAGCACTTTCAGCCATTCGGCGCCCTCCCAAACACATCCCCGCCCCGCGAGGCGGCCGACATGACGCTGCTGATGAGCGAGATCATTCAGGACTCGCTGCAGCGCTCGGGCCGGGGGCGGATGAACAAGCAAGCCAAGGTCGAGGCTGTGCGGGTGATGCAGGAACGCGGCTTGTTCATCGTCAAAGGTGGCGTCGAGAAGGCGGCCGACGCTCTGGGCGTGACCCGCTACACCATCTACAACTACCTGGAGCAGCTGCGCGGCGATGCCACGCCGGCTGCCCGCGAACGCTGAATGCGGAGCCCACCATGACCTTGCATGTCCAGACCCCTCTGATCGAATCCCGCCCGCTGTCACTGGCCGCCGGCCCTACCCTGTGGCTCAAGCTCGAGGCCCTGCAGCCCTCGGGCTCGTTCAAGCTGCGCGGCGTGGGCCACGCCTGCGAAGTGCACCATGCGCGTGGCGCCCGGCACTTCGTGTCGTCGTCCGGTGGCAACGCCGGCCTCGCCGTGGCCTATGCCGGGCGCAAGCTCGGCGTGCCGGTGACCGTGGTGGTGCCGGAAACCACCAGCGCGCGCGCCATCGAACTGCTGAAGCTCGAAAACGCCCAGGTCGTGGTCAAAGGTAGTTCGTGGCAAGAAGCCAACCAGCATGCGCAAGGCTTGCTGGGCGCGGGTGATGCGTTCATCCATCCGTTCGACGACCCGCTGCTGTGGACCGGACATGCCAGCATGATCGACGAAGTCGCCCAGGCTGGGCTCAAACCCGATGCCGTGGTGCTGTCGGTCGGCGGCGGCGGTTTGCTCAGTGGCGTGGTCGAAGGGCTCAAGCGCAATGGCTGGCACGACGTGCCCGTTCTGGCGGTGGAAACCGAAGGCGCCGCATCACTGCATGCCGCCATCACAGCGGGCCATCCGGTGGAACTGCCGGCCATCAACTCCGTGGCCACCTCGCTGGGCGCCAAGCGTGTGGCGGACCAGGCACTGGCCTGCGCGCAGCACCATCCATTGCACAGCGAACAGGTATCCGATCGTGCGGCGCTCCAGGCCTGCGAGCGCTTTCTGCACGATCACCGGATCCTGGTAGAACCTGCCTGCGGGGCAGCGTTGGCCCTGGCCTACGCACCTGGGCGGCTGGCGCACTACAACAAGGTGCTGATGATCGTCTGCGGTGGCGCCACCGCCACGCTGGAGCAGATTCGCGACTGGCTGGCAGCCTGAAGAAGGCCTGTGACTGCAAAACAAGGCCACTCCTGCAAGATCTGCAGGAGTGGCCGGTTCTTCAGGCGTGATTGATATCCCGGTCCTTGGTCTCAGGCAGGAAGAAGATACCCAGCACCGCAGTCATCACCGCGATGACGATCGGGTACCACAGCCCATAGTAGATATCCCCGGTGGCCGCCACCATGGCAAAGGCCACTGTCGGCAGGAAACCGCCGAACCAGCCATTGCCGATGTGGTAAGGCAGCGACATCGAGGTGTAGCGGATACGCGCCGGGAACAGCTCCACCAGCCAGGCAGCGATGGGGCCGTAGACCATGGTCACGTAGATCACCAGGATGGTCAGCAGCAACAGCACCATCGGGTAGTGGATCTTCGCCGGGTCAGCCTTTTCGGGGTAGCCGGCCTCCTTCAGTGCGCCGGTCAGGGTAGCGGTGAATGCATCGCCCTGGGCCTTGAGCTCGGCCGCCGCCAAGCCTGTGCCCTCGAAGCTTGGAATGACCCGTTCGCCGATACGCACCTGCGCCACACTGCCGGGCTCTGCACGTTCGTTTTCATAGGGGGTGGCGCGCTTGGCCAGCAGGCTCTTGGCGATATCGCAGGAACTGGTGAATTTCGCCTTGCCCACGGGATCGAACTGGAACGAGCACTGCGCCGGGTCGGCAATCACCACCACCGGGTTCTGCTCCTGGGCGACGAACACATCCGGGTTGCCGTACTCGGTCAGGCCCTTGAAGATCGGGAAGTAGGTGAGCGCGGCAATGATGCAGCCCGCCATGATGATCTTCTTGCGCCCGATACGATCAGACAGGCTGCCGAACAGGATGAAGAACGGCGTACCGATCAATAGCGAGCCTGCGATCAGCAGGTTGGCGGTCTGAGGGTCGATCTTCAGGGTCTGCAGCAAGAAGAACAGCGCATAGAATTGCCCGGTGTACCACACCACTGCCTGGCCGGCGGTGCCGCCCAGCAGCGACATGAGCACCACCTTGAGGTTATCCCAGCGCGCGAAGGATTCGGTCAGCGGCGCCTTGGACGCCTTGCCCTCGGCCTTCATCTTCAGGAACACCGGCGACTCGTTGAGCTGCATGCGGATGTACACCGAAATCACCAGCAGCAGGATCGAGATCAGGAACGGGATCCGCCAGCCCCAGGCTTCGAACGCTTCGGTGCCCATCACCGTGCGGCAGGTCAGGATCACCAGCAGCGACAGGAACAGGCCCAGTGTCGCGGTGGTCTGGATCCACGAGGTGAAAAAGCCACGCTTGCCGGGCGGTGCATGCTCAGCCACGTAGGTCGCCGCGCCACCGTACTCGCCGCCCAGCGCCAGGCCTTGCAGCAGCCGCAGGGTGATGAGAATGATCGGCGCCGCCACGCCGATGCTGGCGTAGCTGGGCAATATCCCGACCACGGCAGTGGACAGGCCCATGATGATGATGGTGATGAGGAAGGTGTGCTTGCGCCCGATCATGTCGCCGAGACGGCCGAACACGATGGCCCCGAACGGCCGCACGGCAAAGCCTGCGGCAAACGCCAGCAAGGCGAAGATAAACGAGGTGGTTTCATTGACGCCGGCGAAGAAGTGCTTGGCGATGATCGCCGCCAGCGAGCCGTAAAGGTAAAAGTCGTACCACTCGAACACGGTACCCAGGGACGAGGCGAAGATGACCTTGCGCTCCTCCCGACTGATGCCGCGTTGGGGCGCGCTGCCCGTCGATGTGCTGTCGATTGCCGCCATGGGTTGCCTCCGTCGTGTTCTTGTCAGGCCGGAGCACCTCAAAAGAAACAGCATCGCACCCTGGCCCCGGGTCTAAGCAGGACTACGGTTGCGCGAAGCACGACAGGGCAGGCTGCCCAGAATCGCAGCAAGGTACGTTGAAGCATAATCGGGATTGCGCGGATATCCACTGAGGATTGGAGGCTGCCCGGCGATCGAAAGAATCATCCCTGCTGCTGTTGGCCGACAGGTCCTTTCAACTCGACCTGGTTGCCATCGGGGTCATAACAGTACAGCGACAGCCCCTCGCCCTCGGCGCCGTATCGCGACTCCGCAGCCTCGACCACGACCCCGGCAGCACGCAGGTAACGGGTCAACGCCTGCTCGTCGAACGGATCGATACGCAGGCAGAAGTGATGCAGGTTGCGCCCGCTCTCGCCTGCCGCAGCGCCGCCCGGGCGACCGAGCTCACCGTCCAGGCTCACCAGATCGATCATCGCGGTGCCGGTGGCCAGATGGATCATGCCCAGGTCCGGGCGCTCCTTGCTCACCCGGCAGCCGAGTACATCACGGTAAAACGCGACGCTGCGCTGAAGATCGCGCACGCGCAGCACCAGATGATCGATATGGCGAATGGCAAAGGGACGCATGTGGCAGCTCCTGGTCGCAGCTCCGAAAGTGCATCGCAGCACCATAACCGATCCCTCGCAGGCAGGACAATTCGCTATCAGGCGTTAACCATCTACAGACGCGCGCCTCCCTCCAGCTCGTCCAATGGGCGCTTCCACGAAAGGAGCACTCCATGAGCAACCTCACCAACCAACATGAAGCACAGGTCCTGCGCACCTTGCCGAACTGGAGCAAGGACCTTCATCCGAAGCACTTCAGCGCACTGCTGGACACCCAACGCAGCCCTCACCTCTACCCCAGCGGTCACGCGTATGACTGGTACTCCTCGGCACTCCCCGAAGATCAGCAGGCGCTGCGCAATGCACTCGACCAGCGCGCCAAGAGCCTGCGAGCCCTGCAAACCAGCCTCTCGGGGCTGCAGGGCATCAGCGATTTCTGTCGGCCATTGCTGCAAAAGCGCTTCGACAAGGAGCTGCCGGTCAAGGTCGTGAACAAGGAGCAGTCGGTCGACGTCCTGCAGTACTACACTCAAGATTCCAAAGTCGCACAACCAACACGCGGCCAGACGGAAACGGTATACCTCCCCTCGGGCCCTCCCGTGTACCGCTCCTTGCTCGCCGCTGCGCTGCACAACTTCAAGAGCGAGCTGGACACGCCTCGTTTCTCCGGTATACGTCTCGCCAAGGACGATGACCGATTCTTTCCAAGCCTTGACCTGAAGAAGTTCATCACTCTAACCCGCGATCTGGACCTGGGTCAGAAGTACCAGGAGCACCTGGCCGCCATCTATGATGGCAGTAATTCCGAGCAGATCAGCCGAGATTCGATCAGCGCACGCCAGGACGAGTTGAGGGTGCAAGCGCGCATCGCCTACCTCAAAGGCGACGTCACTTCCGACACACTCGCTGCCCTGCATACGCTCTGCGCCGACCTGCCCGCCAGCAAGCAAGCGCCCTATAGCATCAAGTGCCAGTCGCTCAGTGTCTTCGGTTTTGAGCTGTACGAACTCATGCTGATTTCGATTGCGACGCCCAATGCTACGTGCGTGGTGCTCTACCTCCCTGGGGACAGCACCGAGACGCTGAAAGAATTCAAATCAATGGCCGCCTGCCATATCCACCTGCGCACACGCCTGCTCGATCCAAAGGTCCGCCAGTCCTTCGTCGAATACACTTCGCGCGCCGTGCAGCCTGCACTCAACGGCCGATTGCGCAATGCGCTGTACAGCAACCCGACTGCAGACGACGCAGCGCTGACCGCACGGACGACGGTCAACCTGGACACGAACCTGACGACCCTGCCGTCTAGTCCGTGGAAGGAACTGGAGATACGCCATGTCAGACGTTTGAAGGCCGATGCCCGCGCGATTGTGGTACCGACCGCCGATGTCGATGCCCAAGCCCGCCTGGAGCGCCTCGAATTCTGGGGTGTCATCGGCATGGACATCCTCAACATTGCGGCCGTCTGCATACCGGGGCTCAACCCGGTCATGAGCCTGGTGATCGGTGCGCAGATGATGGGTTCGGTATTCGATGCGCTGCACGCCTGGGAAGAAAATGACAACGCCCAGGCCATCGCACACTTGAAGTCACTGGTAATCAATGCTGGCTTGCTGATTGGCACAGTAGCCGGTGGCGCGGTACTGCAATCGCACTTTGTCGATTCGATGCAAAGCATTAGCGTCAATGGCCAGGAGCGGCTGTGGAGCCCGAACATGGCAGGGTATGCCAGTGACCTGGAACTCCCCTCCGAGCTCGAACCCAATACACAGGGTCAGTATGTCTACCAGGGCAAGACCTATGTCCGCCTGGGCGAAGACCTCTACGAGCAGTTCCAGGACATGGACGGCCAGTGGCACGTTCGCCACCCAAGCGACCCGAACGCCTATAGCCCTGTGCTTGAGCACAATGACGCCGGGGCCTGGCGCGTGGCGCACGAGAATCCCCTGACATGGGACCGTGAGACTCTGCTCCAGCGCCAGGGCTCGGCGGCGCGCAACCTCAGTGCAGAGCAACGCGACACGGCGCTGCGCAGCACCGGCTTGAGCGCGGACGTTCTACGTCATCAATTGGCAGAGGATGGTCGAACACCTTCACAGTTGTTGGACGCCTTCCAGCGCTTGCGCACCAGCGAAGAGATCTCTGGCCTGACACGCAGCGTTCGCGAAGGAACACGCTTCCCGGCATACAAGAATTTCGCCCTCAATGCCCTGACCCATTTGCCGGAATGGCCGAGCGATCACGTTCTGGAAGTCTTCAAGGGGAGCGAGCGTGCAGGCGAATCCGTCACCTACCTCAGGGCCAGTAGGCCCGGCGATCATGTGGTGCAGCTCAGCAGACAGGAGCTGGAGAATGGCGAACTGGTCAGCAGTGTGCTGGCTCAGATGGATCCCGAACAAGCTGCGCGTCTTGCGCCGGTCGAAGCTGGACAGGCATCCCGGATCCAGGTCTTGCAGGAGCGCCTCGCCAACCAACTCGAAGCCAACCGCCAGTCGATCTTCGACAGCCTCCGCGCGCCTGCGGCCGAGCACAGCTCGTTGGCGGCCGAACGCTTGTCGCGGCAGTTTCCCAGCCTGCCGGGCGTGGCGGTGGATGAGATCGTCGAAAATGCCAGCCCGCAAGAGCGCGCGCGGATGAGCAGCCCTGATGGACGCGTCCCACTGCGCGTCGCCGAGGAAGCGCGCCTGATGCAAGCCCGCATTCGCCTGGATCGGGCCATCCTTGGTCTGAAACAGGCCGATCTGGCGACTGCCGATACCGCACTGCTGCGCGAGGGGCTGCAGACACAACCGCCAAAGAGCGATGCCGCGCTGTTCGAGCTCGCCACCGCCAACCGAGACATGGCCCGCCAACTGATCGGCCAGCAACCGGTCAGACCCGGCTTCCGCTCCCCTCTGCGCCTGAGCGACGGTCGGCTGGGCTATCCGCTCAGTGGCCGGGGCGTCTCCAGGGCGCGAGCAAGGCTCGCCAGGCTTTACCGAACACACAACGAAAGTCGGATCGATGACCTGATAGCACCACTAGGCACAGGTCGCGTATTGGAGAACAACATTTCTCGCCTTGAGTACGAGTGGCACACACTCACCCAGGATATCGACCGATGGGTGGACGCTTCACGAAATGCTGGTACGGAGTCCGGCGGAGTAGACGTGGCGCTGATGGACGCTTGGCGAAATCCGCAGGAGCACGAGCTGGAAATCCACAACATTGGCAGCGAGACCCCAACGCTGCCCAAGATTTCGGCGCGCTTCTCGAATGTCCGCACATTGCGCCTCAATCGGTTGGGGTTGAGGGCACTGAACCCCGATCTGCTTACTTGCTTCCCGGCTCTGGAAGAACTTGAAATACTCAACAGTTCGCAGCTCAGCGAATCCTCCCTGTCAACGGCGCTGCGAGCGGCACCAAATCTTCGCAGACTGGTACTCAGAGACACCGGATTGACCAGGCTCAGCCCCCAGATGCAGGAAACCCTGGCCAGCCTGCCCTCTCTGCGAGAGCTCGACCTGGGGCACAATGCACTCACCCTGAGTGCTGCGAACATCGACTTCCTCGCCGCACGCCGCCTGGATACCCTCAGGCTGAACAACAACCGCATCACACTCGATGCTGCCAGTGCCGAGCGTTTCCAGGGGATGATCCACATCCAGCAATTGAACCTGCGAGCCAACCCTCTGGGCGTAGCGCCTGATGTTGGCTACATGGCTCGGCTGTCGCACCTGAACCTGTCGCGCTGCGACCTGGAGCAATGGCCACAGGGGCTGACGACCCTGATGAGCCAAAGGCACTACCAGCTGCGCCAGCTCGACCTGTCGATGAACCGTATCCACACCCTACCCGACCTTGAAGATATCCTTGCCACGCCTTTCGCCGAGGGTATCAATAGGCGCCAGGCGGGCATGCGCTGGACCTTCAACTACAACGGACTGGAGCCAGAGGTCCGTGCCGGGCTTGCCCGCATTCAACTCGTTGTCCACGAAAACGAAGGCGTGATCGGCCTGACAGAGGCATTCATACAGACCAATGCCACGCTAGAACAACGTCTGCTCTGGGCCAATCTATTCGGAACTGGCGAAAACCAGCCACTGCTGGACAAGCTGGGCTTGTTGCTCGATTCGGCAGACACTCGCCAACAACCTGCTGCCATGCGCAATCGCGTCTGGGCAGTGCTCAAAGCAGCAGGTGAGAGTACCGAGCTGCGTGAAAGGCTCAACGATGTCGCGGAACACTATCCCACCACTTGCGGTGATGCCGGCGCCGACGCATTCAGCGCACTGGAAACGGAGGTCAGCTTGCAGAAGATCAGCAACGGCGACTTCACCCTCAGTGAAAAATGGGCCTTGTTGCGCCAGCGTTACCGGCGAGAGCTGGTCAACAACCTGGCTGATCGCATCGCCCTTGCGCGCACGCTGCGTAAAGTCGGCCTGCAGCGGAGGCTGGAAAACAGTGCCGAGGACATCCCTGCGCTTGATCAGCTGGACGACCCAGATGCCATTCCGGACGATGTGTTGATCGATGGACTGGTCGACGACATAGAGATTCGCCTGGCGTTGCGCCAGGCACTCGCTGAGGACTTGGACTATCCAGAGCCGAGCGAGAACATGCTCTACAGGCCGACTGCCCACCTGTCGTACAAGGTGGAGGCCAACGTAAGCAAGGAAGTGACGCGTCTGGATACAGATCCGGCAGGGCCCCGCCAATGGATCGTCGAACAGCCCACCTGGCAGCTCAGCCTCAGGCGTGCCCATGCCTCACAGTTCGAGGCGGTCACCGAGTTCTGGCGACCCGGGCTTGATTACCTGCAGTACTGCCGCGACTTCGCTTCGCAAGTAAACGGCGAGACCGTCGAGCTCGAGCCCGTCACTTCGTTGTCGACCTCGGTCAGGAAGGCCCTGGAGAAAGCGATCGCTCAAGAGCTGCCCAGCAGTAACGGGAAACTGCAGCCGTTGCTGCTCACCGATGAACAGGACGTGGCGGCATTCAATGCGCTGCGCGATGAGCAGACGAGCGTCGAGCGCGGACTGTTCGAAAGCCTGACCCGGGAAGTCGAAACCGACTGACGCTGTGAATCCTCACTGGCCGCGCAGGTCCTCGAAGTAGACGTGCCGGCCTTGTACCTGGGTGGATGCGCGAGGCAGTGCCGCTGTCTCGCCGCTGACAGCTTCCACATGCCAATAGCAGTGCCTGATCGCCCGCGTCACCCCGACGTAGGCCAGGCGTTGCGCCTCGTCTTTCTGCGCACTGTCGAACGGCTGCGCATCCCCGGTACGCCCCAACCCGGCCATGCGGTAAACCTGATTCTTGTAGGGCGAACTGGTCAGGTATTGGCAATCGCCGAGCATGAACACGGCATCGGCCTGCAGGCCCTTGGCGCTGTGATAGGTGAGCTGACGCAGACGACGCTGCTCAGGCGGCAGGCTCGAATCAGCCCTGACCACAGACTCTATATGATTTGAAATCAGCAGCTTATCGCTACTTTTTCGAAACAACATCATCACTGTCTCGCCACGCTGGTAATGCTCGATCAGGGTTTGCCCGAGTGCGGCCTCATCGCGCTCGAACACCTTGACCGGCGACAACGGCAACGCAGCAGCGCCACCACAGGCCCTGGCCTTCTTGCCGGTGATTGCCGCTGTGCCGCGCACCAGGTGTTCCGCCGCATCGATGATGTGCTGCTGACTCCGGTAGTTCTCGACCAGCATCACCCGGGTATTGGCCGGCGATGGGAAGGTCTTGCCGAACTCCATGAAGTACTTTGGTGAACTACCGCGCCAGCCGTAGATCGATTGCCAGTCATCACCCACGCACATCAACGACGAATGCGCAGCGTTGCGCCCGGCATGCATGCCTGGGCCACGCCTGCGAATCTCACGCAGCGTCGCGCGCAGCCAACTGACGATCTGTGGCGAGACATCCTGGAACTCGTCGATCATCAGATGCGCCAGCGGGCGTAGCAGCGGGTCTGGCAACAGTTGCAGGTTCTCGGGGTTGTTCTCGCCGAACAGCGCGAACATGCGGTTATAGGTCATCACCGGCGGGGACTGTCCGAGCAGGTGGGCCTCCAACGCCTTCCAGTACAGGGCCAGGGCTTCGAAGAACGGCACATCGCTGTCGCCCGGCGCAAAGCTCATGCGAGCAACAGCACTCCCGACCTCCAGCCCCAGGTTCTCGATGAAGCTCGCCGCACCGACGAAGGCATCGAGTAATGGCGTTGGGGCCAGTTCACCCTTGACCTTGAACTCGAACCCAGGCCCCGCCACCGCATCACCCGCCAGCGACGCGGCGAGACGCTTTGCCGAGGTGTAGTTATCCAGCCAAATCAGTGGCTTATCGCAGAAAGCTTGAAACAACGTGCGCTTTACAGCCCACTCGGCACGCACCGACAGCTTGGCGTTGGCACGTTGGTACTGGGCGCTTTCCGACGGGTCGAAGCCCAGTACCACCCAGGCATCGAGCCCTTCAAGACGCCCGTGCACATGGAAGCGCTGGCCACGGATCTGCACCGTTTCCCGGCAGGGCTCGATGCCCTTGATCGGCCAGGCGCCCGCAGCGAACCACAGGTCTTCGATTACGTCGCACAACTCTTCGTCGCGCTGGGCCGCCAGTTGCGTTACCTGTACGCGCTTCTGCACATCAGGATGATCCGGATCGAGCGGCTTGAGCTGCAGGGACTCCTGGCGCATCGTCGCGACCAGTTCCGCAAAACGTGGACTGTCACGCAGCAGGTCGCGATAACACAGATTGAGCTGCTGGCGCTGGGCATCGTTCAGGCGCAGATCGAAAGGGTTACCTTCGCTCTCGGCTTCGCTGCCGGCAGGTACATCGTTGCCCAGGGTCTCGAATGCGCGCAGTTGAGAGAACCCCGGCAAGCTGCGCACCAGGGGCAGTATGCGCGAATGGAAGGTGCGCACCAGGTCACGGGCACGGGCCGGCGGCAGGTCGATCTGCCAGAGGGCGAAGACCTGCACCAGCCGTTTTATGAAGTCCTTGCGCGACTCACGAGTGAAGGTGACCACGGTCATGGCGTCCAGCTCGAAGCCCAGATAGTGACGCAGCAGCAGGATACGCAGCACCAGCGAAGTGGACTTGCCGGCGCCGGCCCCCGCCACCACGCAGGTAGACGGCGTATCGCTGAAGATCAGCTTCCATTGCGCGGCACTGGGTTGGGCGTCGGCAGGTAGGCGCTGGCCGACATCGGCCTTGAAGCGTTTCTTCAGCTCTGCTGTCAGCGGCAGGCGCCAGTCGTCGAACAGCTTGTCGTCCTCGCCGGGCACCGCAGCGCCGTCCGGGCGGCTGTCGCGGATCACCAGGACCTGGCGCCCCGCCTCGTACCCTTCGGCGCGGCCACGTTCATAGCCGTCACGCAAGCCATCGGCGTGCCCGCTGCGCTGGCCAGTGGCATGGCCGAGGAACCATGAGTCACGGTGCTGGGCCTGCAGACGGCTCAATCCACGCCCGAGCAGGCGAGCGGCGAAGCGGCGCAACCAAGGCAATTGCGCGGGTGGGGTCAGGTCCAGTGGCGCCGGGGGCTGCTCGAAAGACACGGTCAC
Source organism: Pseudomonas sp. RW3S2 (assembly GCF_014268955.1). Classification (NCBI taxonomy): domain Bacteria; kingdom Pseudomonadati; phylum Pseudomonadota; class Gammaproteobacteria; order Pseudomonadales; family Pseudomonadaceae; genus Pseudomonas; species Pseudomonas sp. RW3S2. The sequence goes on from NZ_JABWRM010000007.1 coordinate 34,445, forward strand.
TCCATTGCTAGTCGAATCAGCGGAACATGTTCCACCGAACCGCTGAAAAGTGCCAGCTAATGCTTGCAGATCATAGGATTAGGCGATGAAACGCAGAAAGCACCACAACCAAAACCATCTATTTATCAGATAAAAACAAGTCGATATTTACGCTTATTTTCGATACTTGAAAGGCGCATCATGGCCCCATTCCCACTTACCGAGGACCCTGATCATGCTGCAACTGCGCCCCTTTGAAAGCCTCGGCCATGCCAACCACGGCTGGCTGGATGCCCATCATCACTTTTCCTTTGCCGAGTACTACGACACCGAGCGTATGCACTGGGGCAACCTGCGCGTATGGAACGACGACCTGATCGCCGCAGGCAGTGGCTTCCCGCCGCATCCGCACCGGGACATGGAAATCATCACTTACGTACGCGAAGGTGCAATCAGCCACCAGGACAACCTGGGTAACAAAGGCCGCACCGAAGTCGGTGACGTACAGGTGATGAGTGCGGGTACTGGCATCGTGCACAGCGAGTACAACCTGGAGAAGGTCGACACGCGCATCTTCCAGATCTGGATTGTGCCGGACAAGGTCGGAGACGCACCGTCCTGGGGGACTCGGCCGTTCCCCAAAGGTGAGCGAGGCGAAGGCTTCGTGACGCTGGCCAGCGGCCGTGTCGAGGATCAGGATGCTCTGCGCATCCGTGCCGATGCACGGCTGGTGGCCGCGACCCTGCGTGCCGGCGAGAGCGCCGAGTACCGTTTCGATGCCGGACGACGCGGGTATCTGGTTCCGGCCAAAGGCGTGGTCGAGGCCAATGGCGTGCGCGCCAAAGCCCGGGACGGGATTGCCGTGGAAGGCGAAGAGGTGCTGCGCGTCACGGCGCTCGAGGACAGCGAGATCGTGCTGGTGGATGTGGCCTGAGCCAGATGGCCAAGTCGTACTTTTCGCGGGCTAGCTCGCGAATCGTACGACTTGGGTCTGTATGAAAAGCCTTGAGACGAAGGTCAGGCAAGGCGAAAACAGCCGAGGAACGGCCGGGGTCGCGCTCGACTTTACGGGTTGTAAATGAGCATTCCGAGGCTGTTTTCAACGCAGCATCACCGAGTATCAAGGTTTTTCATACAGAGCCTAGGTTTACGACACCGGCGTTGCCGGTAATCGCAAGACAATCAGCTGATCGCCGCATCCACCAGTGCCTGGGCTTCCTGCACCAGGCGCTGCAGGTGCGCCTCGTCAACGAAGCTCTCGGCGTAGATCTTGTAGATGTCCTCGGTACCCGATGGACGCGCGGCAAACCAACCATTGGCGGTCATCACCTTCAGGCCGCCGATGGCCTGGCCGTTACCTGGCGCGTGGCTGAGGATCTGCTGGATCGGCTCGCCGGCAAGCTCGGTGGACTTCACCTGCTCAGGCGCCAGCTTGCTCAGCAGCGCTTTCTGCCGCGCATCGGCCTTGGCCTCGACCCTGGTGGCGTACGGCTTGCCCAGCGCTGCGGTGAGGTCGGCATAGGCCTGGCTCGGATTGCGCCCCGTGCGTGCAGTCATCTCGGCCGCCAGCAATGCGGGAATCAGGCCGTCCTTGTCGGTCGCCCAGACGCTGCCGTCCAGACGCAGGAACGAAGCGCCCGCACTCTCCTCTCCACCAAAACCAAGCGAACCTTCGAACAGGCCCTGGGCGAAAAACTTGAAGCCCACCGGCACTTCATGGAGCTTGCGCCCCAACCGCTCGGTGACCCGGTCGATCATGCCACTGCTGACCACGGTCTTGCCGACCGCGGCGTCGCTGCGCCAATGCGGGCGGTGGCGGAACAGGTAGTCGATGGCCACGGCAAGGTAGTTGTTCGGCTGCAGCAGGCCGTCACTGGTGACGATACCGTGGCGATCATGGTCCGGGTCGCAGGCAAAGGCCACGTCGAAACGCTCGCGCAGGCCGATCAGCCCTTGCATGGCGTATGGCGACGAAGGGTCCATGCGAATCTGCCCGTCCCAGTCGACGCTCATGAAGCGGAAGGTCGGGTCGACCTCGGTGTTGACCACTTCAAGGTTCAACTGGTACCGCTCGGCAATCGCCGACCAATAGCGCACGCCCGCGCCACCCAGCGGATCGACACCCAGGCGCAGGTTGGCTTTACGGATGACCTCGAAATCGATGACGTTTTCCAGGTCGGCCACGTAGCTGCTCACGTAGTCGTGACGCTGGGTAGTGGCAGCCTGCAGAGCCTGGGCGTAGTCAATGCGCTTGACACCCGCAAGACCTGCAGCCAGCAGTTCGTTGGCCTTGGCTTCGACCCACTTGGTCACATCGCTGTCAGCCGGGCCGCCATTGGGCGGGTTGTATTTGAAACCACCGCTCTGGGGCGGGTTGTGCGAGGGGGTGATGACGATGCCGTCGGCCAGACCCTGTTGACGACCGCGGTTGTAGCACAGGATCGCATGGGACACCGCCGGGGTCGGGGTGTACTCGTCGTCCTTGGACAAGCGCACCTGCACGCCATTGGCCGCCAGGACCTCCAGCGCGCTGGCGGTGGCCGGCGCCGACAAGGCATGGGTGTCAGCACCGATGAACAGCGGACCATCGATGCCCTTCTCCTGGCGGTAAAGGCAGATCGCCTGGGTGATCGCCAGCACATGATACTCGTTGAAGCTCAACTCGAACGAAGTGCCTCGGTGTCCGGAAGTGCCGAAGGCCACGCGCTGCGAAGCGACCGCAGCGTCCGGGCGACCGGTGTAGTAGGCGGTCAACAGGCGGGGAATATCGACCAGCACGCTGGCCGGAGCCGGCTTGCCTGCCAAAGGGCTGAGCGTCATGCAGAACCTCGAGTTCAACGGATGTAGGTGTTGGAACGCGCAGTGTACTGGGAGTTGCAACGGCGCGCGATGGGGCCGGATCAGTTGGCGGCGGTATGCCACCAGCCAGGAAACATCTGTTGCACCCGCGGCTCACTGAAGCGCTCATCGATCAGAAAAAGCACGCCACGATCCTGGTCGCCCCGAATGACTCGACCAGCCGCCTGGATCACCTTGCGCACGCCAGGGTACAGGTACGCGTAGTCAAAACCGCTGCCAAACTGCCGGGCCAAACGTTGCTTGAACTGTTCGTTGACCGGATTGACCTGGGGCAAGCCAAGGGTGGCGACAAAGGCACCTATCAGCCGGGTGCCCGGCAGGTCCACCCCTTCAGCGAAGGCCCCGCCCAGTACAGCGAAACCTATCCCTCGCCCATCCGCCACGAAACGCGCCAGAAATCCCTCGCGTGCGGCCTCGTCCATGCCCGGCGCCTGCCGCCAGTGCGGCACCTCGGGGTGCCGTTCGGCGAACAGGGCCATCACCTGCTCCAGGTATTCAAAGCTGCTGAAGAACGCCAGGTAGTTGCCCGGCTGACGCTGGTACTGCTCGCCGATCAGCCCGACGATCGGCGCCAGGGACGCACTGCGCTGCTGAAAGCGGGTCGAAACCTCACTGACGATCCGCACCTGCAACTGCTCGGCGCGAAATGGCGCGGCCACGTCCAGCCAGGCGGTGTCTGCCGGCATACCCAGCAAGTCGGAATAGAAGCGCCGAGGCCCTAGCGTCGCCGAAAACAGGGTGACGCTGCGCGCCGCAGCCATTCGCGGGCCAAGCAGGCGCGCGGGCACCACATTACGCAGCGTCAGGGTTGCCAGACGACGGTTTCGCGGGCCGTTACGCAGGCTGACATCGAACAGGAAATGCTCATCGAACAGCTCGGCCACACGGCTGAACTGCAGGGCATGGAAATAGAACTGCAGGACCTGCGGTTCGACGTGCGCAGGCGCCTGCTCCATGGCCTCCTGAATCAGGCCAACGCACTGTTGCAACGCCCGCAGGAATGCCTCGGGCAATTGGTCACTCGCCTGGTACGGTGCCCGCTGGGACTTGTACAACGCATTCCACTGGCGATTGAGACGCTCCAGAGCGCTGCTCAAGCCCGCCGGCTTGGCCTTGCGCAAGGCCAGCAGTTGCCCTTGGTCGAGGCTTGCGCTGTACATGGCGCGGCCGCGCTCCACCAGGTTATGCGCCTCGTCCACCAGCACAGCCACCCGCCACTGGTTGAGTTGGGTCAGGCCGAACAGCAGCGCATGGGCGTCGAAATAATAGTTGTAGTCGGCAACCACCAGATCGACCCAGCGCGCCATCTCCTGCCCCAGGTAATACGGGCAGACCTGGTGTGCCAGCGCGACCTCCCGCAACCCCGCACGGTCGAGCAACACCACCTGCGACGCTGCTTCGCGAGCCGCTGGCAGCCGATCGTAGAAACCCTTGGCCAGCGGACAGGACTCACCATGACAGGCACTGCCCGGGTACTCGCAGGCTTTGTCCCGGGCAATCAACTCCAGCGCACGCAGGCTGGGCTGCGGGGTGGTGTCGGTGATCTGGCGCAGTGCGTCGAGCGCCAGTGCCCGGCCTGGTGTCTTGGCGGTGAGGAAGAGCAGCTTGTCCAGTTGCTGCGGGGCCATGGCCTTGAGCAGCGGAAACAGCGTGCCGAGCGTTTTGCCAATACCGGTACTGGCCTGGGCCATCAGGCAGCGCCCGGTGGCCACGGCCTTGTACAGGGTTTCTGCCAGTTGGCGCTGGCCCTGGCGGAACTGTGGGTACGGAAACGCCAGCCCCTGCAGATCGCTGTCCCGCAGGCGCAGGCGTGCGGCCTGGGCGTGCGCCCAGCCAAGAAAGCGCTGGCACAAGGTCTCGAAGAAGTGCTGCAGTTGCGCGGCATGCTGCGGCTCGCTGAACAAGGTCTGTCGGTCGCTGTCGACGTCCAGGTACACCAGCGTGACCTCGATCCGCTCCAGCCCACGCGACTGGCACAACAGCCAGGCATAGACGCGGGCCTGCGCCCAGTGCAATTGCCGATGATTGTCCGGCTGGCGGTCGAGATTGCCGCGGTGAGTCTTGATCTCCTCCACCCGGTTGCGCACCGGGTCGTAGCCGTCGGCTCGCCCCCGCACCCGCAATCCCTGGTACTCGCCCTCCAGCGATACCTCCGCCTCGTAGCCAGAACCGCGCCGCGCAACAACCCGTCGATGGCCGTCGATGCCCTGTTGGGCGGTGGGCGACGGCGTGAAGCGCAAGTCCAGGTCGCCGACCTTGGCGGCAAACTCACACAGCGCACGTACCGCCACACTCAGACTCACGACGCGGCCTCGCACCAGCGCACATGGCATACCGCGACCGGCATGCCGTGCTCACGGCAGAAGTCCAGCCAGCGCAACTGGTTATCCTGCAGGCGGTCACCCGGCCCCTTGACCTCGATCATGCGGTAACGCCCCTGCCCCGGCCAGAACTGGATGAGGTCGGGCATACCTGCGCGGTTGTTGCGAATATCCTGCAGCAGGCGCCGGAAACACTGCTTCAGATGCTCGGCAGGAATGCAGGCCAGGGCCTGCTCGAGCAGCGCCTCGTTCAGTACCTGCCAGAACACGAACGGTGACTGCAGCCCATGCTTGTTGGCAAAACAGGTGCGTATCGCCTGTCGGTAGCTGCCATCGTCGAGCCGCCCCAGGCAGGCCTCGAACAAGGCGGCGCGGCGCACCGAGAAATCACTGTCGTGCAGATCCTGGGGCGCCGCCTGGTAAGGGTGAAAGAACGCGCCGGGCAGCGGCGCGAAAATCGCCTCCCAGCACAAGAGGCCGAACAGGCTGTTGAACAAGGTGTTCTCGACGTAATGGACCTCGCCGTCGGCGTGCGCCAGGTGCAGGCGCACCGCTTCCTCCACGCCCACTGCGGACATTTCCACGGGCAACGCCAGTTCGATGAGTGTCTGCACGGCAGCAGACGCGCGGCGTCGAGGCGGCCCTCCGAGTTTGCGTGCAAGGCGCGGCAGCATACGCGCCAACGCCTGGACCTCGAGGGGATTGGCCGTGGTCTGGGCCATGTGTGACGCCAGTGCCTGCGCCCTTTGCCACTGCTCGCTGCGCTCGAGCACACGCACCTGGCGAATGCGCGCCTCGGGGTGGTCGAGCCCATCGTAGACACTCAGGGCCAGATCCCATTGCCCAAGCCGCTCGCAGCGCTGGCCAATTGCAAACAGCAGACGTGCGCGACGCCTGGCCAACCAGGGATTGCTGCTGTTGGCCCGCTCCAACGCCTGCAGCAACGTACTTGGCGCCTCTCCCTGCTCCAGCCGCTCGGCGCAAGCATGCAAGGCCATCGCCAGATCGACCTCCTCGCGCTGGCGCAAGGCGCGCGAATCCGCACTGAAGCTCACCTGCTCATAGCGCAGCACGCCCAGATCGGCCAGCACGAACTCCGACCAATCCTGATAAAGATTGCCAAAGAACAACAGGCGCAGGCGGTCGCACAGGGGTTGCAAGCGCCACTGCAGGATCTGCACCGGCGCCTGCTCGAACCAGGCAGACAGTGGTCTGTCTGGCAGGTCCAATGGCCGCAGCGCAGCCAGCAACTGGGTCTTGGTCACGCGAGGATGGGCCAGTTGATCGGCAAAGCAGGTAAGCAGTTCGTCCCGGCGCAACAAGGCGAACAACTGCTCCAGGCCCAGTATCGGCCTCGCGCAGACCCAGCCCAGCGTGAGCAAAGGCTGCAAAGCTGCGCCCGTGTCGCCGATCTCGGCATATTCAAGCCGGTCGCCGCGAAACAGCTCGCCCTTGCGCATGACCATGCGCACCAACAGTGCCTGCGTCGGCTGGGCCAGCCCGCTGAAGACTCGGAGAAAGTCTTGTTCGTGCGGGTCAAGGATATCGGCGTATCGGTGTTCGACCCACCTCAGCACCTGGCGGAAGTTGTGCAGGTAATAGAGCGGATCTTCGACGGAATGGGCAATCACGGCATGGCGTCGCAGGCAAACATGAATACTGGTTATACATACAGACGAGGCAACCTGGCAAGCGCGCCGGATCGACGGTCAGTTCGACCTGTCTTGTGCGTTGCTACGCAAGCACTGCAGCCTTTTTCCGAGCGCTTCGAGTGCCTGCTCCAGCTCGCCGGCGTCGTCCCCCTGCCAGGCCAGCAGCAGGTGGTGGTCATAGCCGTCTCGCAGGCTGAACAGATTTCCAGGTGCCGCCAGCAGCGCCGAAGTTTTCAGGGCTTCCACCAACTGACGCACATCCACTGCCAAGCCCAGGCGACACCACAGGACACGCCCGCCTTCAGGTTCGCTGAACGCCAACAGACTGCCCAGATGCTGCTCGACGGCATGGCATAGAATCGCCATGCGTATTTGCAGACGGTCGCGCATCTGCTGCAGATGACTGTCCACATCGCCTCGGCTCAGCAGACAGGCCACCGCCTGTTGACGCCGCGGGGGTAGCACGAAACTGCGTCGCACAAAAGCCTCGCACACTGCCGGGTGCCGACTCAGTACATAGGCGTAGGGCGCTTCGGCGCCGATCATGCCTTCCAGCGAACCCAACACCAGCAGCCAGTGCGGATCGACCCAGTCGCGCAGGCGCGTCTCAGGTGGCGCAACGAAACACTGGTCGCTGTCCAGGTCGTTTTCCAGCAGCCACGTCGGATATCCCGCCAGCAGACGCGCCACTTCACGCTGCTCATCCAGCGACACCAGGCGTCCCGGAGGGGTCGCCAGGCATGACGGCATCAACAGCAGGCGTACGGTCTCGCGCTTGAACAGCTGTGCCAAGGTATCCAGGTCCAAACCACCCTGGGTATCGAGCGGCCACTCGACAACGCGCATCCCCAGCTGTTGCAAGACCTGCAACTGTTGCCAGCAACAGGGCGTCGCCACCAGTACCGTGCCTCCTTGCAAGTCCAGCGCAAGCAGCAATGTCTGCAGTAACGCCTGGACATCCGTCGCCAGATGCACGTCCTCAGCTCGCCAGAACTGCCTGGAAGAACGGGTATGGCGGGCGGCCAGCGCATTGCGCAGCAGCGCGCTGCCGGTCTGCGTCAGCGCAGACTGTCGCGCCAGACGCCGCTCATGCGCCAGCAACAGCGGCTCGAGCGCCCCACATGAGAATGGCGGGAGAATGAACGGTGCGCACTGGCCGGTGCTCGCCCTCGGCGCACTGGCGGGCTCATTGACCGGCACCTGCGCAAAATATCCGGACTTGGGCACCGAATGTACCCGCCCCTCGCGCTCCAACAGGCTGTAGGCATACTGCACCGTGGCCAGGGAAACCCGCATGCGCCGGGCCAGGTCGCGCAGCGACGGCAAGCGCGGATCCCCTCCCTCGCGGGCATGGCTGATCAGCGTTTCGAGGTATCGATAGACCGTCTGATAGGCGAACTCGCGCCGCACGGAACGCCCCATCAACTGGCGACCTTCGCCATCGCTTCGGCACAAGTCAAGGGGTGCGCCAGCAGCCGCAGCCGAACGTCACGCCGTGCCAGCTTCGCGACCAGCCGGGATGCCGTATGCGGCAGCCCCCCCGAATAGATGACGCGCAACTGCGCCAGGCTCAATCCACTGGTACTGATCAGCCAATGGACGACCGCTTCCGGACACGGCTGCCCCTGCAGGGCACGGTGCAGATAGGGCAGTGCAACGCGCATCGCCGGATGGCAGCGCTGCAGGAACGCCAACAAGCCACGGCCCTGCTCGGCGAACGGGGCGTACAACAGGCACATCAGCTGGCTATCGTCGATAGCATAGGCCTCCTGAAACAGATGCCTGCCCGTGCCCTTCCCCGACCGGACGGCGTCGCGCCTGCCCAGCAGACATTGATCGCGCAGTCGCTGCAGGTGAGTCAGGTACGCAGGGTCGAAAAACGCAGCCAGCGGCTCTTCGCGCGCTGACGCAGGCATCTCGATACCCAGCATGTGAAACAGCGCGTCCTCCCCTCGGGAGTCATTGATCAGGTCATCGACCGCGATCACCCGCAGGGGCGTCTGGCCCTGGCATGACGGGGCTCTCGCCTCGACGTGCTCCGTAGGCCTGGCAGCCAGTGCTCGCAGGCGCCCCAGCGTTTCGCACAACACTGCGGCGCACTGGTGTATGGCATGGCTTCCGCGCTCGCCGGTCAGACGCATGACGGTACGACTCCAGGCCAGGTAACGTCGCCGCTGCCGCACAGGGATCGCCGTGACTAACGCGCTGGGCATCGCCCCCTGGGACAGGATGCGGCGCAGCGTTTCGGCCAGTTCAAGGTGCAGACGACTGCCTAGCAAGGATTCTGCTCGCCCAGCAGAAAGGTGACCGAACATCAGCAGCGCTTCGCGCTCGTACGATGTGCTGGCAGCCGACGCGGCGCGGCGGCTGAAAGGCTGCAGTTGTTGGCCGCCAGCCAGCAGTAACTCCACACGGGGGTCATCCTGCAGGAACAGCGCACTGAAGGTGCTCTCCAGACCGCCAAGCACCTCTGCTCCCGGTGCGGGCTGGCAAGCGACCACCACTTGCAGGCGAAACGTGTGGGGCGCGCGTAGCGCGATGCTCAGTTGCGCAGCACGCAGAAACGCCAGCAGGCGAGTGTTGCATCGGTCATGCCCGTGTATCACCAACACACGAAAGTCCCCGATGTACTCCACGCCACCTGCCGCCACCAGCAGGCGCTGAATCAGCAATTGAACGCAGGCCCGTTGCGCCTGGGACATATGTTCCAGCAGACGATCCAGTACTTGCTGATATATGTAGTGCATGGCCTGCTCATGGATATTGCTCATATGGTCCACTCCATTCCTTGAGCGCAAAGAAAGCCGGCATTCACCGACGTGAGAAACAGGTCGCGATTCACTTCCAAGATATTTCCCACAAGTTATTAGGAAATTTCCAGGCAACAGTAGGCCGGCACTCACTCAATGCAGAGGCATTTGCAATGCCCATGCAGGCGCCCTGGGCCGCATCAGCAGCGCCAACACGCTTCATTCAGCCGAGCCACGTCAAGTATCACAGAGCCATTATCGAGGGTTGTCGACTGAATAAAAGATACAGATCCAGGTAAAAAAACCATTCAGGAGTGCGGTATTGATCTACATACAACAAAAGAAAACCCAAGTATGGAATCCTGATCAGAAATGACAAGCAAACAGCATTAACGCGACAGCCTTAATTGCGTCGGACCTTAATTAAATTTTTGTAGGAAATATCAGAAAAAAACCGGGCCTAGGCCCGGTTTTTCATGCAACTCGATGTGCTGCAATCACGCAGTTCCCATGTCCAGCACGATCCGCCCGCCACAGGGGCATTCATCCATCAGGCGATGAGCCTCGACAACCTGCTCGAACGGGTAGACCTTGATGATCTGCGGCGTCAGCAGCTTGTCGGCGGTGAACTGGTTAATGTCTCGCAACGCCCGCTGCAGAGCGACCTGGTCCTGGGCAATACCCAACTCCGGCTTGCCGGTGAAGTTGCCAATACAGTGAACGTAGAACTGGATGTTCTTCTGGAACGCCGCACACGCCGGGAATGGCGTCTGGTTGCCCCCCTGCAGGCCATACAGCACCAGGCTGCCGCGAGGCGCAAGGACATCGCCGAGGAGCGACATCTGCGGCCCACCCATGCCATCCAGAACCATGTCCACGCCGCGGCCATCGGTATATTTGCCGATCTGCATCAGCAGGTCCTGCTCCTCGGTGACGATCACCTTGTCAGCCCCCAGGCTCAGCAGGTACTCACGCTGCTCCGGCTCCTTGGTGGCGGCGAACACCTTCAAGCCCAAGGCCTTGCCCAACTGCACGAAGGCAGGGCCTGCGCAATGGCTGGCATCGGTGACCAGTGCCGTCTGTCCCGCCTTGGCCCGCGCCAGGTCGACGTAAGCGAAGTAGGCGATCAGCAGCGGTGTGTAATGCACACTGGCCTCGACCGGAGTGAGGTGGTCGGGATAACGGGTAATGGCCGTGCGAGGGAGCACGATCACATCACCATAGACCGGATGCTCATTGGGGCTGGTCGCCGGGAAACTGGCGACACGGTCGCCCACGACGATATCGTCGACACCCTCCCCGACCTGCGTGACCACCCCGGCCATTTCATGGCCGATCCCTGCCGGCAGGCGTGCATGCGATGGTGCCAGGTTCTGGCGCCAGAGCACGTCATACCAGCTCAGGCCGATGGCCTCGACGCGCACCTGCACTTCGCCCGCTGCGGGAGACGGTTCGGCCTGCTCCTCGCAACGGAGCACGTCGGCCGGGCCGAACTTGTGGAAACGGATCATGCGGGACATCGCATACCTCGCCTTTGTGAACCTCGTATTACCACGGACTTTATCCGGGCTTTGCACGTTAGACCATCAGTGGCCGTTAATAGTCGACATGCCTGTCATTGATTGGGCTACGGGCAAATCGCTGCATTGGCCCCCGTAAACCCGTGCAGGGTAACAGCCTTTGGCCTTAATATTCACCCCGACCCACCTGAGCAAGGCGAAACGCACCGATGAATCGTAACGACCTGCGCCGCGTAGACCTCAACCTGCTGATCGTGTTCGAGACGCTCATGCATGAGCGCAGCGTAACCCGTGCAGCCGAAAAGCTGTTTCTCGGCCAGCCGGCGATCAGTGCGGCGCTGTCACGCCTGCGCAACCTGTTCGACGACCCACTGTTCGTTCGTACCGGGCGAAGCATGGAGCCCTCGGCTCGCGCCCACGAGATCTTCGCCCTGCTCTCCCCGGCCCTGGATTCGATCTCTACCGCAGTCAGCCGCGCCGCTGACTTCGACCCAGCCACCAGCACCTCGGTATTTCGCATCGGTCTGTCGGACGACGCCGAGTTCGCCTTGCTGCCGCAGTTGCTCAAGCGCATCCGCGCCGAAGCGCCAGGCATCGTCCTGGTGGTACGGCGGGTCAACTATTTGCTGATGCCGACCCTGCTCGCCTCCGGGGAGATTTCGGTGGGTGTGAGCTATACCGCTGACCTTCCGGCCAACGCCAAGCGCAAGGTACTGCGGCGCAGCAAGCCGAAACTGCTGCGCGCCGACAGCGTACCGGGCAATATCACCCTCGACGATTTCTGCGCCCGTCCGCATGCGCTGGTCTCGTTCGCCGGCGACCTGTCCGGCTTCATCGACGAAACCCTCGAGGAAATCGGTCGCAAGCGTCATGTGGTGCTGGCCGTACCGCAGTTCAACGGCCTCGGCACCCTGCTCGCGGGCACCGACATCATCGCCACGGTACCGGACTATGCAGCAGAAACCCTCACCGCCGCCGGCGGCCTGCGCGCCGAAGACCTGCCATTGGATGTGCGTACCTTTGAACTGCACATGGCCTGGCGCGGGGCGCAGGACAACGACCCGGCAGAGCGGTGGTTGCGGTCGCGGATACAGATGTTTTTTGGGGATCCCGATAGCTTGTGACTAACTTCCATCAAGCTCCATAAATACCAATAGAATCAGTGCATTAGGCTGATACTTCGTCCAAAGCCGTCCTATTCCGCTCATTTCCAATGCGCTTGCGGGTATATTTTTGGGTACTTTTTCCATTTCGAAAAAAGTACCCGCACATGACGACTTCCCTCCCCACGCCTGCATTGCGGCGTAAACTCAGCGATGCCTTCTTGCGTGCCATTGCTGAACCCGGCAAGTACGTCGACGGCGAGGTACCCGGTCTTTACCTGCATGTTCAGGCCTCACAGAAGTCGAACAAGCCTGCCGCAAAATACTGGCGGATGAGGTATCGCCTGAACGGCAAGGAGAACGTGTATGCGATCGGCCGTTATCCCGACATTGGCTTGAAAGACGCCCGCGACTTGGCCCGAGCCGCGCGCCAGAACGTAGCTCATCACGTCGCCCCGCTGAAGGCCAAACGCAAGAAAATCGCCGATCAGCTACTCAATGAGGAACGCACATTCAGTTACGTCGCCGAACAGTGGCTGGCCTTCAAGTCGCACGACCTCGTGAGCAAATCCCTCGCGGGCTTTCGCGGCGCTTTGAACAATCACATCCTGCCCACGATCGGCAACATTCCCGTCAGCGAGATCAAACTGGACCACATCATCGAGATCATCGCTACCCTGCGCCGAGCACGCACACTGGCCATGGCCAAGCGCGTGCGTACCATCAGTTCCTGGAAATGAACCCTACGACGCCGTTGCCAGGCCCCGACTTGGACGTCTTGCGTGAGCAGATCCAGGGCTTGGAAGCCCTTGTCGACAGTGACGCCAAGCAGATCCTACTATCGCGTGCGGAGCGCAAGATTTCTCAGTATCTCTCCGAAGCGTTCGCAGATTTGCCCACTGTCCAACCGTGTATCGGTGCCGAGCTGGAGTTTTCCGCAAAACCACCTGATATCGCGATCATCGAACAGAATTCCGGTGCGGTTTTGAGACTCCCGGATGCGGGCTCGGATGAGAACTACTTGGCCATCCACATTGCCTTGTCGTTCGCGCTTCAGAAGTACCTGGCCAAGGTGAACGCGCCGGTACCAGGGTTCCTCGCTTTCGACCAGATCAGCCGCCCCTACTATCCGCAACGTGGCGATGACGAGTCGGACATCGGAGAAAACGAGGAAGTTTCGGCCATGCGTAAACACCTGGACTTCCTGTTCAATACAACATCTGCGCAAGAGGGACTGCAGGTGTTGCTGATTGAGCATGCGTATTTCGGTGATGATCCACGGTATGTCGCTGCCACTCGTAAGCGTTGGAACAAGATTTCGGGCGATGCGCTTATCCCGCTGGACTGGCCGAGAAGACAGGACACCCAGTAAGCAGTCGCAACGGTAACCGCCCTAGAACCAGCTCGCCTTTTATGGCGGGCTTATCCAAACACTATTTTTTAGCTCTGCTGCTCGCGCGGCTCTCACGTTTGTCCGCTTTTCCCTGCTCATAACCGGACTCTTTCCGTACTTTCGCAGCGGCGCCTGCGTCAGTAAGGTCCAGGACTACAACAGATGTTATGGCCCTTAGGCGCCATGAAAACAGCACGTCCATCACAATCCGCTGTAAACCAGCAAAAGCCAAACTAATTATGGGGGACCAGATGGGGGACCAAAAACACATAGGCACAAAAAAGCCCTGAAGAATCAGGGCTTTGATGAAAATTAGTGGCGGAAGCGTAGTCATTCGAACTCATAACTCGTAGAACGATACCTCCCCTCGCCCCATGCCAACTTGTAGCATCGCTATAACGCACCCTTGGCATTCTCCGAGACACACTGAGGTAAAACGCACGGCTGATACTCAACGGGAGCGGAGCGGGCTTCTGATTCTCAGACCCGACAATTTAATCCAGATTCTCACTCTGTGTCGCCGAAAGCTGTCGGAGCGCCGTGGCTGATGAGTGTCAAGCCGCCTTGCAAGAACGGCGGGCTGCATTGGAGGCTTCGGAAGTGGGGGCTCAGCCAGAGGGGCAGCATCTGCCCCTCTGGCCGGCTTCAGCGGTCGACGCCACCGAGGCACACGTATTTAATCTCAAGATAGTCTTCGATGCCGTAACGCGAACCTTCGCGACCAAGGCCCGATTGCTTGACGCCACCGAATGGTGCCATCTCGTTGGCGATTGCCGCGGTATTGACGCCGACCATACCGTATTCAAGGTCTTCGCTGACGCGCAGCACGCGGCCGATATCGCGGCTGTAGAAGTAGCTAGCCAGCCCGAACTCCGTCGCGTTGGCCAGTTCGACCACCTCCTCCTCACTGGAAAAGCGGAACAGCGGCGCCAAAGGACCGAAGGTTTCCTCATGGGCCACCTTCATGTGCGCGGTGACTTCAGTCAGCACGGTCGGCTCGAAGAAACTACCACCCAGGGCATGCCGTTGGCCGCCAGCGATCAGTCGTGCGCCCTTTTCAAGGGCATCGCTGATATGCTCTTCGACCTTGCGCACGGCGTTCTCGTCGATCATCGGGCCCTGGGTGACGCCGGCCTCAGCGCCATTCCCCAGGCGTAGGGCCGAGGCAGCGGCGGCGAGTCTCTCGGCAAAGCGGTCGTAGATACCGTCCTGAACGTAGATGCGGTTGGCGCAGACACAGGTCTGCCCGGCATTGCGGAACTTCGACAGCATCGCGCCTTCCACGGCCAGGTCGAGGTCAGCGTCATCGAAGACGATGAACGGCGCGTTGCCGCCCAGTTCCATCGATACCTTCTTCACGGTCTCGGCGCATTGTCCGATCAGCAGCTTGCCCACTGGCGTGGAGCCAGTGAAGCTGAACTTGCGCACCAGCGGATGGCCTGTCAGCACGCTACCGATCTGGGTAGCGCTACCGGTGACCACGCTGAACACCCCGGCGGGGATCCCAGCACGTTCGGCCAGGGCTGCCAGTGCCAGCGCCGAGAGCGGCGTCTGGCTGGCCGGGCGCAACACCATCGGGCAGCCGGCGGCCAGGGCCGGGGCAACCTTGCGGGTGATCATCGCGTGGGGAAAGTTCCATGGTGTGATAGCCGCAGCTACGCCAATCGGCTCCTTGGTGACGATGATGCGCTTGTCTGCCGAAGGCTGCGGGATGGTATCGCCATAAACACGCTTGGCTTCCTCGGCAAACCATTGCACGAAGGACATGCCATTGCTCAATTCGCCACGGGCTTCAGCCAGTGGTTTGCCTTGTTCGGCGGTCAGCAGGCGGGCGAGGTCTTCCTGGTTTTCGACCATCAGCGCGTACCAGCGCTGCAGCAGCTCCGCGCGCTCCTTGGCAGTCTTGCGCTTCCACGGTTTGAAGGCGCGGTGAGCAGCCAGTACCGCACGCTCGGCTTCGACAGCGCCCATCTGCGGAATGCGTGCCAGTTCCTCACCGGTAGCGGGGTTAGTGACGGTAACGGTTTCACCAGAGTCGGCACCCACCCATTGGCCGTCGATGAATGCCTGTTGTTTGAGCAGAGAAGGGTCTTTGAGGTCGAGCATCGGTTAGTTTCCTGAGCAAGGTTCAGTGGATGGGTGGCTCGGGCACGACTTCGCCGGCCTGCAGGAAATCGAAATCACACCCTTCGTTGGCCTGGGTCACATGCTGCTGGTAGAGCGCAGCAAAAGAGCGGCCGTAGGTTCTGTGCTGCGGTCTATGCTCGGCGCGGCGTTGGGCAAGTTCCTCATCGCTGACACGCATGTTCAACGTGCCGGCGGCGACGTCCAGATCGATGATGTCGCCCGTGCGGACTAATGCCAGCGGCCCTCCAACAGCGGCCTCAGGCGCCACGTGTAGGACGCAGCTGCCGTAATGGGTACCACTCATACGGGAGTCGGAGATGCGCAACAGGTCACGTACACCGGCTTCCAGCAAGCGTTTGGGTATCGGCAGGTTGCCCCATTCGGGCATGCCCGGCGCGCCCACGGGGCCGGCATTGCGCAAGATCAGCACGGTGTCCGCAGTGACATCCAGGGCGGGGTCGTCGATCATCCGGCTGAGGGTTTCGTGGTCATCGAAGACCAGTGCCGGGCCGCTGTGACGGCGCAGGCGCGGGTCGGCTGCGGAGGATTTCATCACCGCGCCATCGGGGCAGAGGTTGCCACGCAACAGCGCCAAAGTGGCGCCTTGTTCGAGGCTGACCACCGGGTTATCGAGGGGGCGAATGATATCGTCGTCGTAGCACGGGGCATCGGCCAACAGGCTGTCCCAGCTCTGCCCGGTGGCCCCCTCGCACTCCAGATGCAAATACGATGCGATCTTGCGCATCAGCGCACGCAGGCCGCCGGCAAAATGATAGTCCTCCATGAGTGCCGTGCCGGAAGGGAACAGGTTGAGCAACACCGGTATCTTCGCGGCTGCGGCGGCCAACTGATCGAGGGTCAGGTCTATTCCGGCGCGTCTGGCGATGGCAATCAGGTGGATCGCGGCGTTGGTCGAGCCGCCCATTGCCATGTACACCGCCACGCCATTGGCTACGTGCTTTTCAGTCAGCCAAGTCGAGGGGCGGCGGTCGCGCCAAACCAGATCGACGATTGTCGAACCGCACTGCGAGGCCATCCGCGGGTGGGCCCCATCCGCGGCAGGAATGCTCGATGCACCGGGTAAGGTAAAGCCCATTGCGTCGGCGATGCTGGTCATGGTCGACGCCGTGCCTACGGTATTGCAGGTGCCGATCGAACGGGTCATGGCGCCTTCGAGTTCTTCCCACGCAACAGTGTCGATCAGCCCCAGACGGCGCTCGTCCCAGTACTTCTTGGTATGCGTGCCGGCGCCGGTCTTGACGCCACGCCACTGACCGTTGGACATCGGGCCCGCCGGGCAGTAGATCACCGGCAGGTCCATGCTGAGCGCGCCCATCAGTAGGCCAGGCGTAGACTTGTCGCAGCCGCCTAGCAGCACGGCGCCGTCGATCGGCAACGAGCGCAGCAGTTCCTCGGCCTCCATTGCCAGCAGGTTGCGGTAGAGCATCGTAGTCGGCTTGACCATTACCTCGCCCACCGACTGTACCGGCAACTCCACTGGGAAGCCGCCGGCCGCCCAGACCCCGCGTTTGACAGCCTCGGCACGCTCACGCAGGTGCGAATGACAGGGCGACATCTCGCTCCAGGTATTGAGGATCGCAATCACCGGCTTGCCCATGAACTCCTCGCGGCGCAGTCCGATCTGTTGCAGGCGCTGGCGATGGGCGAAGGCACGGATGGTGTCTGGAGCGAACCACCGCTGACTGCGGAGTTCTTCGATTTTCTTGTATTTTTCGGACATAACCTAAGCCTTTGAGCAAGGGCGCCACGCATAATCGTAGCGCTGCGAAATTACTTTTCGAGAGCATACCCGGATCAATTTCGTAGCGCTACGATTTTTGCCCGAATCACCCCTGTCAGGAGTTGTGGGGTTATTGAATCGACAGTCCCGCATCGACGACAAAGTTCTGACCCGTGCAGCCGCGGCTATCATCGCTGGCCAGGAACAGCGCCAGGCGCGCGCAGTCGCTGGCATCCAGACGAAACTTGAGCATCTGCTGGTCGATGAACGACTGGCTGGCTGCCTCCAGACCGGCAGGGTCGGCGGCCCACATGGCATCCTGGCGTTCGGTACGAATAGCGCCTGGCACCAGGCTATTGACCCGGATGCCTTGCCCGCCCAGTTCGCGTGCCAAGGTGCGGGTCATTCCGTTCAACGCCGCCTTGGCGGTGGTGTAGCAGATCATCCCAGGGCGTCCGCGCATCCACGAGATCGAGCCCATGTTGATGATCGCCCCGCTGCCCCGCTTTGCCATGCCAGGCGTGACGGCCTGTGCAGCGAAGAAGGCGTGACGCAGGTTGGTCTGCATGCGTTCGTCCCAATACTCGACGCTGACATCGGCCAAGGCATGGCGGTCATCGCGGGCTGCGTTGTTGATCAGTACATCGATGCCACCCCAGGTGTGTTCCACTTCGGCCACACACCGCTGCAAGCGCTCGATATCGCGCACATCG
Source organism: Pseudomonas sp. RW3S2 (assembly GCF_014268955.1). Classification (NCBI taxonomy): domain Bacteria; kingdom Pseudomonadati; phylum Pseudomonadota; class Gammaproteobacteria; order Pseudomonadales; family Pseudomonadaceae; genus Pseudomonas; species Pseudomonas sp. RW3S2. The sequence continues at coordinate 52,603 of NZ_JABWRM010000007.1, forward strand.
CAGCGCAAGAACAGCACGTTGGCGCCCAGCGTCCGGGCCAGCGCCTGCCCGGCGTCGGCATCCAGGTCAAGGAAGGCGACGCGGCTGCCCTGTGCGACGAACGCTTCGACGAAGGCGCGACCGATGCCCGAGGCGCCACCGCTGATAAAGATCACTTTGCCGGCCAGGCTGGGGTACTGCGTATCGGTATGACGGTTCATGGTGATAGGTACTCGTGAGCAAGTGGAATGGATTCAACCGGCGAACAGCGGCTCGGGGCAGCCGGGCACGTCGACACGGGTGGCGAACACGCAGCCGGACAGCGGCCAGGCCGCCAGGTCTTCGGCGCTGCGGTTCTCGCGCGAACTGGTGATGTAAAGGGTACGCAGGTCGTCGCCACCGAAGGCGACCATGGTCGGCCAACGCGTCGGCACCTGGATTTCTGCCAGCACCTGGCCATCAGGGCTCAGGCGCAGCACCCGGCCGCCGTCGAACTGCGCGCTCCAATAGCAGCCCGCACTGTCGAACGCCGCGCCATCCGGGCGCCCGCCACTGCCACGCGGGAACTCGCGCAGCAACTGCCGGGGGCCGGGCTGGCCATCGGCATCCAGCGGATAGCGGTACAGCACATGGTTGGGGGTGTCGCTGTGGTAGACCCACGCGCGGTCCGGGCTGAAGGCGAGGCCGTTGGACACCATCACATCGCCGGCCACAACCTGGGCACGGTGCTGCGCATCGACTCGCACCAATTGCCCACCATTGCGGTCACGCGGTTGCCACAGGGTGCCAGCCCAGAAGCGCCCCCAAGGGTCGACGCGGCCATCGTTGAAGCGGCTGTGCTCTGCGCCGCTGGGGTTGTCGGCCAGGCGCTCGCCCAGCTGCCCCTGGGCATCGAGCAGGTAGATGCCGGTGCGCAGCGCGACAATGAAGCCGCCCTGCTCGCGCAGGCCGAAACAGCCCAGCTCCTCAGGCAACTGCAAGGTGCTCACGCAGCCATCGCGGGGGTCAAGGCGATGCAGTTGCCCGGCCAGGATATCGGCCCAGTACAGGGCTTGCTCACGGACCGACCAGACCGGGCACTCGCCCAGTTCCGACGGCTGGCGGACCACACAGGTCAGGGTTTCACTCATGCAGGGTTCTCCAGGTTGGCGCCGCTCGGCAGCAAGCGCAACTCACGTTCGATCGACGCCCCCGGTGCCAGCCAGACCAGGCCGTGCGCCGTAGGCGTGGGGAAATTGATGGCGTTGTTGAGGTGGCTGACCGGCTCGACCGCGATAAAGTCCGCTGGTGCTGGCGGCGTGAACACCACCAGGTGCTCCAACCCTGGGCCGGCTTCCAGGCGCAGGCCGACCTGTGCCTCTGGCCAATACAGACTGGCACGGGCATCCCAGCCCTCGAAGCAGTTGTCCAGGCCCACGGCGCCTATTGCCTGGGGCAGGCCGAAGTCCCAAGGTTCCGGCAGTGCCGTACGCTCGACCGGCAGGCCATCCGCGCCGGCATGCCAGACGTGCGCGGCACTGAAGCCCAGCTGCAATTCACCCTGGCGCTCGAAGTACGGGTGCCAGCCAAGACCCACCGGCATCGACTGCTCACTCAGGTTGGTGAGCCCCAGTCGCAGGCGCAGGCCGTCACCACTCAGGGTGATGCACTGCCACGCGACGAAGTCCCACGGCCAGTCTTCGGCATCGGCGCCCCGGGCCTGGTGGCGCAAGCTCAACTGGCAGCTGTGCGGCGAGTGGGCATCGACCTGCCACGCTCGCTGCCAGCCAAGACCATGTAGCGGATGCGGGTGACCGCCGAAATTGCGGCGCAGCTGCTGCGGCTCGCCATTGGCGCAAAAGCGCCCGTGGGCGATACGGTTGGAGTACGGGACCAGCGGGTAGCACGCCGTACGCCGAACGCTGTCGGTGCCGTCCCAGGGCCGCAGCAGCTCGAAGCTGCCAAGACGCAGGTAACCCAGCGCGCCGCCCAGGCTGGGCAGCACCCCGGCGCTCAGGGCGCCACAGGTGAGTGTGAGCTCCGGGTGCAATATGTGATTCGTCGCTATCAAGACTCAGAAGCTCCAGCGAATACCCAAGGTACCCGCCCAAGGGTCGTAACCGGCCGCCACACTGGGGTAATCCTCACTGAGCAGCGAGAAACCCTGGGTGGAATGGCTGTTGTTGTTGATATGGGAAACATAGGTATACAGCTGGGTGTTGGGGTTGAACGAATAGATGTAGCCGGCATGGGCCGCCCAGGCCCGGGCGCCCTCGGCCTCGATTCGCTGGGAAACGCCGAAGGTCAGATCATTGTGAGCGTCGAGGACGATCCGCGCATTGACCATCTTCGCCGAGGCGAACCAGCGGGCCTCGGTATCGCGCTTGGAGTACACATAGTTGGCCCCCCAGATCACGCCACCCCACTGGTAATTGCCCGACACCACGTGGGTCGTCTGGGTGTATAGCTCGCTGCTGGTTTCGGTAGGGGCCGAGTCATGGCGGTTGTAGCCATAACCCAACTTGGTGAACCCGTTGCGATAGCGCACATTGAAGCCACTGGTGCGGTTCTGGTTAGGGCCGTTCTCGATGCTGGAGTTGCCGTAGGAATAGCCCAGCTCGGTGGAAAAGCCGTTCACTTCAGGCGAGCGGTAGCGCACCGTGGTGTCGTAGAACCCGCCCGTGCCGCTTTTACCCAATACCGCAGTGTGCTCCAGACTCATGATCGCCGCCATGTTCGACAACCCATATAGGGCGACGTCCGAATCCAGGAACACCCAGTAGATCGGCATGTATAGGCTGCCCATGGCCACCGAGCCGAACGGGCCACTGACGCCGACGCCATAGCCGCGGTTGGTCGAGACTTGCCCGCCCTTCCAGATGCGCCGCAATACCAGCCCGCGCTCGCCGAACGCCTGTAGGGCATAACCGCTGTCGCCCAGGGCATAGTCGAGCTTTACCCCGAAGCGCGAGGCCTGCAGGTTGCCGTCCGAGACCATGGTATGGTCCGGGGCGGTCTTACTGAACGAGCCCGTCTGCACGTTCAGGTCGAGAATGCCATATGGGTTGATGCTGAGATTGCCGGCCTTCCAGACAATGGGTTCGGCATGGCTGGGCAGCGCATAGACGCTGGCCAGCAGAATGAAGCCAAGGACACGTTGATTTTTGTTGTTCATGTCAGCAGCGCTCTTTTATGGCCGCAGTGGGCCGGCGCGCCTGCCTTGGCAGGCGCTCACAGGTCAATTACAGGTAGCGGAGCGGGATCAGAGCACAGTCAGGCTCTGGAAGAGGGATTGCCAGCGGCTGCCCACTCGGCTGAACACCGGTGGTTGCCCCAGCGGTGCCGGGACCTCGACACGCTGCCCGCCCTCGAAACAATCGCCGCTCCACCAGTGCTGCCAGGTCTCGCCAGCCGGCAGGTAGACGCTCCAGTGCGTCTTGCCTTCGGCATGCACGGGCGCCACCAGCAGGTCACGGCCATACAGGTATTGGTCCTGAACGGCGTAGCAGCCAGCGTCCTGTTCGTGATGCAGAAACAACGGCCGTTGCAACGGCAGGCCGCTGGCCTGAGCCTCATCCATCAAGCTTTCGACGTAGGGTTTCATGCCTGCGAATACCCGGGTCATGCGGGCGAAATGCACCAGAGTGGCAGGGTCTTGCCAAAACTGCAGGTTCTGGTCCGGGCGGTTGCCTTCGTGAGTGCGCATCACCGGGGTGAACGCAGCCATTTCCGCCCAGCGCTGGAACAGTTCGGCGGTACGGCAGTTGCCATAGAGGCTGGTGTAGCCGCCGATATCACTGTGGTGATAGGCATTACCCAGCAGGCCGGACGACAACGCGCCGCAAATCACCGTTTGCAGGCCATCGTGGCGGCTGAAGTCAACCGACTGGTCACCCGCCCACAGCAACGGGCAGTGCGCCTGCACGCCGCTGTAGCCAGCGCGCATGAAGAACAGTGCATCGCCAGTGCGCCCGGCGTTGCCGATAGCGCGGGCATTGACCTCGGCCCAGCGTACTGGCCAGGCGTTGTGCTCGAGCATGGGGTCGGCATCGCCGGCCAGCTTGACGTCGATCGGCAGATACTCGCCAAAGTCCGCCATCCAGCCCGAGAGGCCCTTTTCGAGCATCTCCTGGCCGATGATCCGGGTTTCGAACCATTGCGCCGCCGCCGGCAAGGTGAAGTCGACCACGCCACAAAGGAACTCGCCGAAGTCGACCAGATAGGTGCCGTCCTCGGCGTTGGTCGCCAGGTAGCCCGCCGCTTCGGCTTCAGCGAACAGCGGGCCGTCATTGCACAGATAAGGGTTCACATAACCGAGGAAGCGCAGGCCGCGCTCGTGCAGACTACAGACCCACGCCTGATGGTCGGGGTAGCGCTCGGCATTCCATTGCCAGTCCCAGAACAAACGCTTGCCGAAAGAGGTGATACGCAGCCCTTCCCAATCCTCGCACCACAATGCACTGACCTTGGCGCCATGCTCGAGTGCGGTCTGCAGGTGCTGTTCGGCGTGCTCGCGGCCGTTCTTCAAACCGAGGATCGCACCGTCAAGCACCCATTGCGGCAGGCGCGGCTGGCGACCGAAATAACGGCTGAGGGCACCGACGAGGTCGATGTAGCTGTTGCCGACGAAAAACTCCAGCGCTTCGGGCACCGCCCACACTTGCAGTTCGTGGAAGTCGTCATGGCGGAAGTCAAAATCGGCGTACGCGCTGGTCACCAGATGTGCGCTGTAGCGCCGCGAGGAGATGAACGTCGGTTGCGGGTAGTTGGTGTGATAGTAATCACCCCCGGCGTTGGCTTCGTTGTCCGCCTGCAAGGTCAGCCAAGTCGACTTGTCTCGGCCTACGCCCGGCTCAGAAGTCCACAGCGGGAAGTTGCGTCCGCGCAAGTTCAAGTAAGACATCTGCTCGCCGCAACCCCAGACCTGCTCATTCACTTCGGCAGGCAGACGCAGCCACAGTCGATTGCAACCTGCCTGCGGCGCCTGCATGAGCAGGCGCACACGCTCGCCCTGGCAGTCCAGGCGCAGGGAAAGCAGCAGCGGGCCCTCGGACCAGGCGCGCAACTCGATGACACCGGCTGAAGTATCAAGGCGGGCGTGGCGCAAGGCGACCCTTTCCTGAACATAATCGCGAATACGGAAGTTACCGCGCTGCATTTCAATGCCAGCTTCACCGTAACCGGCGAACACAGCAGGCTGCAGCGGGCTGTGGCACCACAACAGGCGCCCGTCCACTTCCAGACGGATCTGCTCGCCTGCCTGGTGCAGGCTCACGTTCTGGGGGATAGATACGCTATTCATTGTGGGTTGGTCTCGTAGTCAGGCAGGGCATGGGTATTGGTCAGGTGTCGAAAACGACGGCGGCACAGCGCGGCGCCAGCAAAGGCCAGCAACCAGGTCAATGCCAGCAGCGGCAGATAGAGCCCGGAAGGTCCGCCGACACGGGCGACACCCAGTGGTGAGAAGGTCAGATAGATGGATACCAGCGCGGCGAACAGCATCACGCTGAAGCTGCCCGCGTGTCGCCACGGGGTCAGGTCGACGGTGCGCGCCGGAGTGGGCGATACGTAGGGAGTGGCGCGGTCGAAGTGCTTGCGTAGCAACACCAGCAAGACCATTTCCACAGCAAACATGATGCCCATGACGTGGATGAAGCTGATTCCCAGGCGGGTGTCGATCTTCAGTCCCAGCACCAGCACTGCATAGCACACCGCGTGCAGGCCAAGCACCAGCTTGGCGGGCGTCGCGCCGCCTCGAGCACTGAAGAAGCCGAACAGCATGATGGCGATGATCGGCATGTTGAAGAAGCCGGTGAAGCGACGCAGGACCGCATAGATACCTTCCGGGGTGTACATCAGCATCGGTGCGACCACCAGCGACACCAGTGCGGCGATCACGCTGACTCGCTTGCCGAAGCGCACCAGCGCCTCGTCCGAAGCCATTGGCCGGATCGACTTGTAGAAGTCATAGGTCAGCAGCGTGGCAGTACCATTGATGATCGCATTGAAGTGGCTCATCACCGTGCCGAAGATCACCGCCACGAAGAAGCCCTTCATCCACCATGGCATCAGCGCGGCAACCAACGCCGGATAGGCCAAGTCGGAATTGGCCAGCGGCTGGTCGCGGAACAGGTGCCAGGCGATCACACCAGGCATCAGCATGGCGAGCGGCACCAGCAGTTTCAGGCAACCCGACAGCAACACGCCCTTCTGGCCCTCGGCCAGGTTCTTGGCAGCCATGCTTTTCTGCACGATGGCCTGGTTGGTGCACCAGTAGAACAGGTTGGCGAAGATCATGCCGGTGAACACCGCACCAAACGGCACCTTGTCTTCGCTGCCGCCAATGGCATTGAGTTTCTGCGGGTTGTCGTGCAGCAGGGTTTGGGCACCGGACAGTACATCACCCTGCCCCAGCGTCCACAGACCGATGATCGGGATGAGGACCACCACCACCAGCAAGCCTATGCCGTTGATGGTGTCCGATACCGCCACGGCCCGAAGCCCGCCCAGTACCGCATAGGCAGCGCCAATCACTCCGGTCGCCACGATCAGCAGACTGATCGTGGCCGGGTAGGACCAGCCGAGAATGCCCTGCAGGTCGAAAATCTGATTGAAGGTGATAGCCCCCAGATACAGCGAAGCCGGGTTGAGCACCAGGGTGTAGGTGGCAACCATCAGCGCACTCACTATTCGGCGCGTAGCACGGTCATAGCGTTTCTCGATGAACTCCGGCAGGGTCGAGAAGCCGCCGCGCAAGTAACGAGGCAGGAAAAACAAGGCCAGAGCGATAGTCGAAACGGCCGCAGTGGCCTCCCAGGCCATGGAGCTGAGGTTGTGGGCGTATGAATCACCGTTGAGGCCGACCAACTGATCGATGGACAGGTTGGTCAGCATCATCGATCCGGCAATGAACCAGCCATTGAGGCCGCCGCTCGCCATGAAGTAACCATGGGCGCCAACGTCCTTGGCCTGGCGCGTGAATCGGTAGGAAATCACTGCGACCAGTGCAGTGAAGAACAGCATGCTCAGGAAGGTGAAAAGGGATGTGCTCATTTTTATATTTGTTCTCCAACGCGGGTTGGGATGCGATGCAACAACAAAATCGCAGCGCTGCAAAATTACCAGGCGAGCTTATCTCAGGCTAAATCGCAGCGCTACGATTTTATTCGAAAAGATACGTTTGATTTTCGAAAGCGAACATCCATGCCGCCAGCCAAGCGCTTTTGCGATTGACTTGCCATCCTCAGGCTCGCATCCTTTTGCCTTCGAAGAACGAGGTGGCGATGAGCGATAGATCAGACAGCGAAGTCAGCAACGGTGCAGTACGCCGCCCCCGGATCAACCGGGTAACCATGGGTATGGTTGCTGAACAGGCCAAGGTCTCCCCAAGCACGGTATCGCTATTTCTACGCGACCCGGATGCGGTCTCAAGCAAGCGCGCTGAACGCATCCGCAAAGCCATCGCCGACACTGGCTATACCATCAATCGCCTCGCCGGCGCCTTGGCAGGCAACCACAGTCGTGCAGTCGCAGTGATCGTGCCGTCGATGATCAACGCCTTCTTCTCGGAAACCCTGCAAGCTATGCAGGAAGTCTTTGAAAGCCGTGGCTACCAGTTGTTGATCAGTAACAGCGACTACGACCCGAAACGAGAGCTGGAGTTGCTGCGCGCCCACCTGTCATGGTCACCGGCAGCCCTGGTCGTCACTGGCAGCGACCACGCCGCCGCCCGTCCACTGCTCGAAGCCACGGGCATTCCCGTGGCTCAGATGTGGGAGTTGGGCAACGACCCGTTCCACCTTCAGGTCGGTTTCGACCACCAAGCCGTCGGCGCAGCCCTGGCCGAGCACCTGTACGCGCAGGACCTGGAACGCTTCGTCTATGTCGGCACCCGCATGCACCTCGACCACCGCGCCCGCCAGCGCGCCGAAGGGTTCAGTTCCTGGTTGAATGGCAAGGGGCTGACCGCGCAGGTGATCGCGCTGGAGCAAAACACCTCACAGGTCGAACTGAGCGAGGTATTCGATGAAATTGCCCGTCACGGTGATGGGCCACAAGGCCTCTGCTGTTCGAACGATATACTGGCCATCGCAGCCTTGTTCGAAGCGCAGCGCCGCGGCATTGCCGTACCGCAGCAGTTGGCGATTGCAGGCTTTGGCGACCTGCCACTGAGCAAGCTCAGTGCACCGCGTCTGACCACCGTACGTCCTTATCCTGCCGAGATCGGACGAACCGTGGCCAGTCAGCTGTTGGCTTGGATCGAGGCAGGTACCCTCCCCGATAAACCTCAGGTCGTCGACCTGGGTTTCGAGTTGGTCGTACGCCAGAGCAGCGTGCGCCAGTGATAGGCTCACGCAGCACCGCCGGCCAGGCTAGGCAGCCAAGAGCACCTTGCCGATAAGGCTCGCCCCCGCCAGCAACAGCAGACCGAACACTGCCAGACGAAGCACCTGCGGTGAAATCGCCAGCGGGTGACGCCGCATCCACCAGGTCAGCAGGAACACGATCGGCAATGCCTCCAACGAGAGGTAGCCCGCCTGCAGCTCGAATCGGTGCGTAGCTACTACTACGCTCAAGCGCATCAAAGCATTGACTGCGAACACTACGATCAGCGTGTCGCGGATGACCTGCACGGCCAGTGGCTGGCGATAGAGCTGGTAGACCAACGGCGGCCCGGCACTTGAAAACAACCCGCCCATCACGCCGGAAATACTGGCGAAAAAGGCGAAACCGAACCGCCCCGACATCTGCTGTCGCCCTCGGGACTGCAGGATCAGCATGAAGCTGCAGACGATGATGGTGATGCCAAGGATGATCTCCAGCAGGTCCCGCTCATGGGCGCCTAGCACTGCCAGCAAGCACACGCCAGCGACGACACCAGCCAGGCTGCAGGCCAACACGAGCAGGACGAGCCGGCGCGGCAGCCCCGGCCACTTGCGCACCATGACTACCGCGTTGGCCAGCGTCAGGATCGAGCTCACGTTCGCCACGGTTTCCATGGGCGCCAAGTCCAGCATGCCGGTCAGCCCCAATAGCAACAGGCCGAAAGCAAAGCCGGTGGCGTTCTGGGCGAAAGTGGCGACGACGACACACGACATGAACCCAATGTGCTGCCACCACTCCATCACTGCGCGCCCTCGGGCATCGGGTGTAACACCACGCCGGTGGCAAACAGCGCAGCCAGGTTGGCTAGCACCCGGTCGGCCATGGCCTGACGCGTTTCTTTGGTGCCACTGGCCACATTTGGCGACAACACGACCGTATCCAGTTCACGCAAGGCTGCTGGCACGTGCGGTTCATCCGCGAACACGTCCAATGCCGCCCCGGCAATCCGGCCGTTGCTCAGCGCATCGATCAGCGCGTACTGATCCACCACCGAGCCACGCGCCACGTTGACCAGCATCCCTGTGGGGCCCAGTGCCTCAAACACCTGCCGACTGACCAGCCCGTCGGTGGCGCTACCACCAGGCACAGCCAACACCAGAAAATCACTGCACTCGGCCAACGTCAGCAACGAGTCATGGTAGGTGTACGCCAGCTGAGGCTTTGGCGTAAGGCTCGAGTAGTTCACCTGCATGCCGAAGGCACTGGCGCGCCTGGCAATCGCCTGGCCGATCGGCCCCATGCCAACGATGCCGCAGGTCTTGCCGCCCAGCGCGGTGGTCAGACCAAAGCGTTCTGCCTCCCAACGCCGGGCCCTGACGAAGCGGTCAGCCACCACCACTTGCCGGGCGACGGCCAGCAACAGGGCCATGGCGGCGTCGGCCACGCAATCGTTGAGCACATCAGGCGTGTTGCTGACCTGGATGCCCCGGGCGCGGGCTGCTTTCAGGTCGACGGCGTCGGTTCCCACACCAAAACAGACAATGGCACGCAAGGCCGGTAACTGCTCGATCAGATGGGCACTGGCCCCATGCACACCCGTGGTCACCAACGCCTGAACGTCCGCGCCCTGTTCGGCCCGGAGCGTCGCGGGCGATTCACAGCGCCATAGCTCCAGCAGCTGATAGTGTTGTTCAAGCTGTGACCGCAAGGCAGGCAGCAAAGGCCCGACGCTCAGCACCAGCGGTTTGGTATCAGACATCACGAATCTCTCTCTTGCCAGGTATTGCCGGATTCAGCTCAAGGCGGAGCAGCGGGCCGACTACAACCAGGTAACTGAACATCGCTAGCAGCGCATTGGCGGCGACGAACACCAGGGCCATATTGAAGGAACCGGTGGCCTGCACGATGAAGCCAATGATGATGGGAGTGGTGATGCCACCGATGTTGCCGAAAGTGTTGAACAACCCAGCCGTCACCCCACCCGCCTTTCGTGGCGCAGCGTCGGCCATGACCGCCCAGCCCGGTGATGCGAAGCCCTTGCCGAAGAAGGCGAACGCCATGATCGCGATAACCATCCACGGCAAGGACACGTAGTTGCAGATGATCATGCTGGTGGAGGCCAGCAACCCGACAATGATCGGCACTTTGCGCGCCAGGCTCAGCGAGCCGGTCTTGCGCATGATGCCGTCGGAGCAGAGCCCGCCCAGCAGGTTGCCGACAAAACCACAGATTGCCGGGATCGAGGCCAGGAAGCCGGCCTGTAGAATCGACATGCCGCGCTCTTGCACCAGGTAGATCGGGAACCAGGTGGTGAAAAAATAGGTAATCGTGGAAAAGCGGTAGTGGCCGATATAGATCCCCACCATCATCCGACTGCTCAGCAAACCCTTGAGAATCACCGGCAGTGTCAATGGGTTGTCGGTTTTTCGCAGCTTGCCGAGATGGGTATCCATGTCGACTACCGCACCGCCTTCACGCAAGTAGTCCAGCTCCACCTGATTGATGCGCTGGTGCTCCAGCGGTGAATGCACCTTGCGTACCCAGACCCAAGCCATGATGAAACCCAACACGCCCATCATCACGTAAACCGAGCGCCAACCGTAGGCATGGATCAGCCAGCCACTGACGGGCGCGAACAGCACGGGCGCGAACAGCACGATCGCGAAGTACTGCCCGGAGTTGAAGATCGAGGACGCCGTGCCCCGCTCACTTGCCGGGAACCATGAGGCAACCATCCGGCTGTTGCCCGGGGCTGCCGGCGCCTCAGCCAGACCGACCAGAAAGCGCAAGGCGAAAAATGCCGTGACCACAAGGCTGACGTTGGAGCCGCCGTTGAACGCCTGGACCAGGGTCAGCAGCGACCAGCAGAAAATGCTGACCGCATAGGTACGCTTGGAGCCGTAGCGGTCCAGCAACCAGCCACCTGGCAACTGGCCCAGCACGTAGGCCCAGGCGAATGCCGAGAACATCCAGCCCATTTGAACCGGGCTGAGTGCGAACTCGCCCTGGATAGCGGAGCCCGTAATAGACAGGATACCTCGGTCGCCATAGTTCAGCGTCGAGACGAGGAACAGGATAAGGATGATCCAGTAGCGCGTCCGTGAAGGCGTCACCGTTGCCGCGGCGCTGGCCGCGACCTGGCCGGAAATGGGTGCCTGATTCATCGAGAGTCCTTCCGGTGCGCGATGGCGCCGGTTTGTTGTTCTTGTAGGGATGCTCAATCGGCTACTGCAACACGGAGGTAGCCTGCGCGGGGCGCAACGGTAGCAGTCAGTAGGCCGTGGCTACCGCTTCGGGCGCCTGGCGGCCTTTCAGGGCCACCAGCAGTTCATTGGCCTTGCTCATCATCATCGCCATGTCCGAGGCCACAGCGGCGAAGGCGTAGCCCTGCTCCAGGTAGCTGCCGACCAGCTCCGGCGTGCCGCCAACGATGCCGATGGGCATGCCGATGGCTTTGCAGCGCACGATCGCGTCGCTGATCATGGCCTGGATATGAGGGTGCGCCGGGTTGCCGATATGGCCACAGACACTCGACAGGTCGCCCGGGCCGAGGAACAGCGCATCGACACCCGGCACGGCCGCGATTTCCTCGAGGTTGGCCAACGCGGTGGCGGTCTCGATCTGCAGGATGCAGCACACCGAGTCATTGGCCTGCTGACCGTAGCCCTTCCAGGTGCCGTAGCGGCTGGCGCGGTGCACGGCAGCGAAGCCGCGGGTGCCCATGGGTGGATACTTGATCGCGCTGACCGCTGCCCTGGCCTGCTCGGCATTCTCCACGAACGGCACCATCACATTGGTCGAGCCCAGGTCCAGTGCGCGCTTGAGCAGCACGGGGTCATTGGCGGCCACCCGCACGATCGGCTGCGCACCGGTGCACTGAATGGCCTGCAAAATGTGCCAGAGATCGCGGAACTCGATCGGTACGTGCTCCATGTCCACCAGCAGCCAGTCGAAGCCTGCGTATCCCAGTGCTTCTGCCGTACTGGCCGATGCGGACATGAGCCAGGTACCGAGCAGTGCAGATTGGCGTTTCAGCAGAAGAGTGAAGGCGGGGGGCGTGACAGCAGTGGACATGGTGACCTCCTGAGGGTTGATCAACCAGCGCTACGAAGCAGAATCGTAGCGCTACGATTTTTCAGAAAGCCTACTGGATTATTAATCGCAGCGCTACGATTTTATCCGGACGCTCCCCCAGAGCTCGTGACAGACGCCCAAAATTTGCAGGCTAGAGGCGAGCACGGGCCAGCTGGAACCTGCCACCCGCCTTGACAGTCAATGTTCACCCGCATGGGCTGGCACCCAACGGGGCAAACGGACGCGCTGTGACCCTGCCTGGCGCCCTGCCCTACGCAACCAATAATCCAAGCGTACGCCGAGCAAGCCAAAACTGACGTACACTGAAAGCCGTAGACGACCACTCCGAAAGCTGTCAGAGATCGCCATTCTCGATCGCGCATCCTCGTGAGGGTATCGCGGGTATTTTTGGGGGTATATTTCCGCTTCTTGAGAGCAGAAATACCGCTCTAGAGCCCTGTCCAAATGTTTTTTGGGGATCCGGATAGTTTGTAACTGAGTTCCACCAAGCGCCTCAAAACTTCAAGTACCTGGAGTCATGAGGCTCTCCGGCCCCGACGCAGCGCAGCGACCCGCCGTCAGCGCCCGTACCTGTACAACAGGTTCGGCTCACTTACTATCACGATCTCTCGCCGTGGTCCCAAAGTGACACCTTCGGCTTGGGGGACGCCCTCGTCCAGTCCATGCAACCCACGCTGCAAATCCAGAAAGCTCAACGGCGCATAACCGCTATCGACCTCGACCAGGCGCTTGGACTCGTCACTGAGCACAAGCAGGTGCCGGGTCTGAAGGTCGTAATGCAGCGCCGAGATATCGCTCAAGCGCAAACGCCACAAGACCAAAGCCGACACCTGCGTACGGGGTAGACGCCTGGACGACGTATCGGCGGTCGGGACGCCATTGACGACTTCGAACAGCCGCATAGGCTGTTTTTCCTGGGAGGCGAACAGCACTGCGCTGTCCGAATCGAAAGCGATCCCCTCTACACCTCGGTTATTGTCAGCGCGCTCACCGAGTTCGAACGCGGGCAACGCAGCGCGTACGATTGGCTGGGACAGCTGCTTGATTGCAAGCCTTACCACTGTCTGGCGTCGCTCCTCGGCGATCAGCAAATGGCCGTTGCCATCGTAGCTCAAGGCTTCCGGGTCCTCAAAACCCGGCAGGTCGTAGCGCGCCATTAGCTGGAAACTTTCGTTGTACTCGAAAAGTCCGGCGGGTTTGTTCACCAACACGAAGTAGCGCTGCAGCTCAGGGACATGGATGATATCCGAAGCATTCGCCTCAATGCCGGGTAACTGCAAGCGCTCGATGAACTGGTATTGCCCGAGCCAGATGCTGCGCTGGCGTATGGGTTCAGCTACCGTGTATCGCTGCCACAACTGCCCCAGTTGTTCGCCTAGCTGCAAATGGGTCACAAGCCATAGCGCACACCCCAGTACAACGGCCATGCAGCCCAAAGGATAGAGTCGGTTCGAGAGGGTGGGGGTCATTGCGTGGCATTCCTCGGAGCATGGGAAGACACCGCCATCGGTACCGCCTGGCAGCGCAACAGTTCACTGGCATTGGCTTGGGCGACCGGGTGGCAGTCCAGCGAAGGGGGGAGCGGCGACGTGAGGTCTCGCAGTCGCCGCGTCAGGTAGAACACCGAGTCAGTCGGCAACTGCAGCACCGACTTGGCATGGTGCACCTGGCCGGCGCTGTAGAATTCGGCGGAATAGGAGCGCCGCCCGAGGTAGAACAGCGGTGCAGGTTGCATCAGGCTCGCCCGCTGCCAGGCCAGGACGATCTCGCGCTGGTTCTGTGGGCGCTGGTCCAGGCTGCCCAGCACGATCAGAAACAAGCCCAGCACAGGCAAGGCCAGTGCAGTGGCGATGATAGGGCGCTCGGCGATTCCCCGGGCACGGATCAGGCTATCGGCCAGCAACAACGCCCACGCGGGCAGCGCCGGCAGCACGTAGGTCCAGAGAATGTTACCGGCCAGGCTGAAGAAGACCGGAGTCGTCAGCGCCCAGAACCAGAGAAACAGGCCGAACGCATCGATGGGGGCACTCCTGCGCCGCAGATACAGTACCGGCAGCAACAGGCTCCAGGGGAACAACGCGCCCAGCAGGTACAGCCAGATAGTGCCCAAAGGCTTGGCATGGGCATTGCCGTACAGATCTCCGCTCCATTCGCTGATCACGTAGCGTTTCCAGTGCTCCCCCACCAGGAAGTAGTCAAGAAATCCTGGAGTCTTGATTTCAGCCAGCACATACCAGGGCAGCGCGAGCACCAGCAAAATGAGCAGGCCGCTCAGCCAGGGCAGCCGAGCGAGCTGCCGCCATTGCTGTTGGAAGGCGACCCATGCCAGCGCCGGTACGGCGAACAACACCAGCACCAGAGGCCCTTTGGCCAGCAACCCTAAACCCAGCCCGGCGAATCCCAGACGCGCCGCGCCGATTTCATTGCGTGCCATGGCACGCCAGAAGCCGACATAGGCCAGCAGCAGGCCAAAACCCAGGGTCGGGTCTGTGAGTACCACGCCGCTGGCGACCAAGCCCAGGGAGCAGGAGCTGTAGATGATCGAGGCGAGCACGCCCACGGCGAGGCTACGCTCGCGCCGGGCGACATGAATGATCAGCAGACAACTGAACACCTGGATCACCCAGGCGGGCAAACGTAGCGCGAACTCATTGACACCCAGCCACTGCATGCTTGCCGCCTGGGTCCAGAACGACAGGGGCGGCTTGCCCCAAAACGGCAGCTCATAAGTGAACATCGGCGTGATCCAGTCCCCCAGCTCAAGCATCTTGCGCGCCATCTCGCCGTAGCGCGCCTCGGAGGTGTCCATCAGGGGATAGGCGCCCAAGCCCACCAAACGCAGGGCTAACACCGTGATCAGCACGCCCCAGAGCAGCGGCATTCGCAATCGCGCAATCATGGGCGCCCCCCGTGGCGCACCACCCCGTTGCGAACCTCATGCTCGGTGCCCCGCTCGCGCTCGGTCTGCAGCAGGTACGACGGACGACGCTTGACCTCCAACAAGGTTGCCCCCAGGTATTCGCCAAGCATGGCCACCCCAAGGCAGAGCAACCCCGTCACGCTCAACAGCATATGCAGCAGGGAGACGCTACCCGCCAAGATGGCCGTCAGAAGCACGCCATTGCAGATCAGAAACGTCGACGCACAGGCAATGCTGTACCAGCGCAGCGGTTTGCGTGAGAAGGCCAGCGCACCTTCCAGCGCCAAGTCCAGGAGTGCCGGATAGTTCCACTTGCTCGTACCCGCAACCCGGACCACGCGTGCGTAGGGCAGCTCGATGCTGCGAAAGCCGACCCACCCCACCCGCAGTTTGAATACTCCAACCTGTTCGGGCATCGCCCGCAGAGCTGCCACTGCTGCGGGCCCTATCAGTCTGAAATCACTGACTTGGGCTGGTAGGCTGCCTTGCGCCATCAGCACACGCATGGTCCGGTAATACAGCGTGGCAGTGAGTTTTTTCAGCCATCCATCCCCGTCGCGCCGGGTCCGCTGCATGTTCACCACGTCATACCCCTGCAGCCAGTGATCAACCATCGTGGCGATGAGCTCCGGGGGGTCTTGCAGGTCGGCATCGATGAATACCAATGCTTGGCCGCGTGCATGATCGAGCCCGGCCCTGAGCGCCGCCTCCTTGCCAAAATTACGACTCAAGCGCAGGCAGCGGACCCACGAATGGGTTCTGAACTGACGCAGTAGATGAGGGGTTGCATCAGTGCTGCCATCATCGATGTAGAGCAACTCGCAAGACACGGGCAGGCGGTTGACGACCGCAGCAACGCGTTGGTGGAATGTCTGCAGTACCTGCTCTTCCTGATAGCAGGGCACGATGATGCTCAGGCGCGGCTCAGTGTCCGCGACAGACAAGGGGGAGATCGGCATGGCTATGGGTCCAATGACGGTGGATGAAGAAAACGACCAGGGTCAGGCTGGCGGTAGTCAGGGCCTGGGCCAGGCCTGGCGCAAGGGAGGTGGCGTGAAGGAGCAGGGCCATCGCCAGCGCATTGCACAGGTTGTGCATCAGGGCGACACAAACGAACTTTCGCGGTTGCAGGCGCTTGCCGTCGTGCCTTGCAAAGCAGCTGCGGCGGGCAAGCAGGAAACTGGTCAGCGCGCCGATTGCCGCGCCAATGACACTGCCCAGCAGGGGTTGTCCCAGCTGCAGGGCAAGCACGAACACAAGCTGGTGTACGAGGGTCGCCAGCACGCTCGCACCGAGGTAGCGTCTCAGGGCTGGCACGATGGTCGAAGGGGAAAGGATCGAGGTATTGGTCATGCCGCCATGCTAGGCAGCACGCCTGTGAACCGGACGTCACTCCAGATCACATTCATGTCACATCCGTTTCGTCAGGCCCTGAACGAAAAAGATGTCGCAAAAACGGCATTACTCATGCCGGTGAAACACTGCATGCGCAGCTTTACCAAGCCACGCATGCGCTCAACGAGGGTGCGCTCTCGTATCTGGGCTGATCAGACCTCTGGACACGGTTGAAAAACCCTCAAAAATGCCAGCCTCCAAGGGGCGCCGACAGCATTCTCCAGGTTTTTGTCCAGGGCCATGACACGCCCACCTAAAGCAGCATGGTCGTCCAGATGAACGTGTACTCAGCATGGTCGATCATTGCTTGACGGGCAGCCTCACTCTTTCCAGCCAGGATGGCGGAGGTGATCTCATCATGGCTGTACCCGGCTATATCCTTGGATCTCAGCGGTTTGTGTTCCGTGCCCAGGATAAGCTTGGTGAGTAAACCCTGAATCTCCACCTCTTGGCGAAGGAGGCTCGCCGAGCCTGAGATTTCAGCGATCAACGTGTGGTACTTGGCATCAGCAAACCGCACCTCAGGAAACTTTATGCCATGGTTGTCAAATTCGATGGCAGCCTGTTTGATCCGTTGCAACTGCCCTTCTGTTGCCCGCTGAGCAGCAAGAAAGCATGCCTCCCCCGCCACCCCACGACGCCAATCCGTCAGATCGCGAATATCCGCTTTCGAAAGCGGCGCCTGGCGCGCCGCCTCCGCAATGCGTTCGCCCACTTCTTCGGAAACGAAAGTTCCCCCATTACGACCGCGCACTGTGACAAGCAGACCCACGTCTCGCAGGCCACTGAGTGCCGCCCTGACCGTCATCAACGCAATCCCGAACCCCTTGGCCAGTTCTGTTTCCGGTGGGAGCTGCTCTCCGGATCGTAGTTCTCCCGTGAAAATTGCCTCGCGCAGTCGGAGTGCCACCAGGTCAGGTGCCGACCTGACGGAAGAAGGAATCGGTGCTAAAAATTTCATTTAACCTCTAGCTTCTATGTGTTATGTTTTGCGCGAAATGCTGCAGTCCCACGCAGCTATGCGCCCTTTCGATAAGGAATAATGCCTCACATGACCCCCTTTACCAATCGAAACCTCCCGAAACGCCCCCCTCACATTCTGGTGGTCGGCTCATTGACACCCCCGGATGCAGATGATTGGTTGAAAGGAAAGCTCAGCGAACTGTCCACCAGCGTCTTCCTCGCGCTGGAGCGCGCCGGCGCTGAGTTCAGATTTGTCGAGGCCTCTGACGCCCAGTGCCTGCCGGAAGCACTACTCCATAGCTACGACGGACTCTTGGTATTAGGTGGCGGCGATGCTGACCCTGCGTGTTATGGCCAGAAGCCCATCGTCGAGACGATCTATGGCGTCAATCTGGAAGCCGATCGTTTCGAGCTGGGTTTGATTCGCCAAAGTGCTACGAACAATATTCCAGTTCTCGGGATTTGCCGCGGGATGCAGTTAATCAACATCGCCTTTGGTGGAACCCTTCATCAAGAAATTGGTTCGGGTTTCCACAACGGAAATAAAGACAACTCCAAGATGGTCAGCCATGAGGTCAACCTGTTTGAGGGGTCCAGGCTGCACGGGATTTATCAAAAAAATACGCTGACCATCCGATCTGCCCATCACCAATCCGTCTCCTTGGTGGGTAAAGGTCTGGTGGTCGCGGCGGACGCCGAAGATGGCACGGTGGAAGCTATCGAGTCGGTAGGTTCGGCTTGGGTCTTGGGTGTCCAGTGGCACCCCGAAGATCCGCAGGCTTCACAGGAAGATTTCGATCGCTTGCTCGCGACGTTTCTCAATTCGCGCAAGGACTCGGCCGATACCGCTCAATCGGCCTCCGAGACCTGTATCTGACACGTCGCCACGTTCATTGAAATCTGATGCACGACGATACCAGAGCGCACAAGTCCTACACGGCAGCGCCTCCGGTTTAGACTCGTTATGCAAACACATTCCTTTCAGGAATGCCCAGTGATAAAAAAAATTAAAAGGGTGCGAAATGCACGAACACATCAAATGTGATGTTACCCATGATCCACAGACTCGCGAACTCAAGCGGCGCCTGGAAAACAGACATATACAGCTCATTGCCATCAGTGGGGCAATTGGAACAGGCCTGTTCATGGGCGCGGGAAAAGTCATCGCCCTGGCAGGCACCTCGATTATCCTGGTCTATGCCATTATCGGCTTCTTCATATATTGCGTCATGCGCGCCATGGGCGAAATGCTGCTGTCCAATCTGAAGTATCACTCTTTTTCAGATATGGTTGCAGATTACCTGGGGAACCAGGCCGGCTACCTGTTGAGCTGGACATACTGGCTCGGTTGGTGCGTTGCAGCCATTGCAGACATGGTGATGGTTGCAGGATTCTTCCAGAACTGGTATCCCGACGCCCCCTCCTGGGCACCCGCGCTGATTACCGTTGGTATCCTCATCAGCCTTAACCTTCTTGCGGTCAAAGTCTATGGCGAAGTTGAGTTCTGGGTGGGGCTCATCAAGATCGTGGCTATCGTTGCCCTGTTGGTCACCTGTTTCGTTCTCGTCGCCTCCTCGTATACCTCGCCGACCGGTACCACGGCGTCGTTGTCTAATCTAGTCCAGCCGGGCGCCATGTTGCCACATGGCATAATGGGATTCTTCGCAGGATTCCAGATTGCAATCTTTTCCTTTAATGGTACTGAACTCATCGGCACAACGGCCGCTGAAGCCAAAGACCCTGAAAGAACGATCAAGAAAGCCATCAATACCATCCCGATCCGCATTATGTTCTTCTATATCCTGTCTCTGATCGGCATCATCAGTGTCATATCGTGGGCAAATGTGTCCGCCGCGCAGAGCCCGTTCGTACAGCTGTTCATGATTGCAGGCCTACCGGCAGCAGCGGGCATCATCAACTTCGTCGTGCTGACATCGGCTGCGTCGTCTGCCAACAGTGGTATCTATTCGAGTGCGCGTCTGCTGTTCGGACTGTCGCGAGGAGGACAAGCACCCACGGCGCTGGGTTACATTGCCGCCAGGGGGGTGCCCACCAATGCAATCCTTCTCACCGGGGTAGCGATCTGCGCAGGTCTTCTGCTGTTGCTGTTCATTCCATCAGTCATGACCGTATTCACTCTCGTGTCGACCATCGCTGCAATTGTGGGCCTGTACACGTGGTCGATGATTCTCTTGGCCTATCTTGCCTACCGTAAGAAGTCACCTGCGCTGCACGATCGCTCTAACTTCAAGATGCCAGGGGGCGTTCCCCTCGCCGTCTTGACGTTGGTGTTCATCGTATTCGTCACGGGCCTGCTGGCGTTGGAAGACGACACTCGCATGGCGCTGTACTTCATGCCCGTCTGGTTCGTTTTCCTGACGGTGTGCTATCGAATTCGCAAGCGAAGGACAGCCACCCCTGCGCATTCCGTTTCGACGGCTAATTGAGTCCGCGCTGAGGGACATCCGGTAACGGCAGCGGGTCCGCCGCCTATGCACGGGGTATAGAGGAGGCGCTGCCAGTGCCCCTTAAGCTTCGCCCTTTCAACTGCCCCCATTGTCCTGAAGGACTGACGGGGGCGCTTGTTCTCGACTCCAGGTGTCGCAGATTTCGCAGGCGGAAAACCAGCGAGGCGCTCTCCTTCCATTCGACTGTCCGGTAACAGCCGGTCCAATTGCTGCAGGGCAAGGGCCGGCTGCGATGCGTGGGTCAACTGCTTGCCCGGCAGCACGCTTGTGAAGCGTATGTCACGGCAGATCACATTCATGTCACATTCGCTTCGTTAGGGTAGCCACACCTACACGCTGGAGTGTCTGCATGAAGTGGGTTGCCTCAACAGCTTCGATTCTTGTGCTATGCCTGAATGGAGCATGGCTGCGAACCGACCATCAGGTGCCCTCGGGCATCGATGCCGACATCCAGGCTGCGGTCGATGCCTGGTGTCTCTGCAGCTCGAGCGCAGCACACCGCCAGTTGTCGTCAACAAAGGTTCTGCCACGATGATAGAGATACTGCTGGTCGAAGACGATCATGCTCTGGCCGGCTCGCTGGCCGACTACCTCAGCGAGGTCGGCTTCGAAGTCGACTTCGCTTTCGATGGCCAGACCTGCCTCGAACGCACCCTGCTTCAGCGCTACGACGTGATCGTGATGGACATCACCATGCCCAAGCTCAACGGCCTGCATGCGTGCAAGGCGCTGCGCAAACGCCAGGATCACACGCCCGTGCTGTTCCTGACCGCTCGCGACACCCTTTCCGACAAGCTGGACGGCTACGACGCAGGGGCCGACGATTACTTGGTCAAGCCCTTCGAGCCCCAGGAGCTGGTGTGTCGCCTACAGGCCTTGTTGCGTCGCGGCAAGCTGGGTGCAGACGCAGAACAGCTGCGTTGCGCAGAACTGGTGATCGACTTGCGGCGCAACCAGGTCCATCGCGACGGCGTGGTCATCGATCTACAGACTGTGCCCATCCGCCTGCTGGCATTGCTCGCCGAAGCGGCTCCGAATGCAGTCAGCAGACGACAGCTCGAAAGCGCGCTGTGGCCCGATGAACCGCCTGAAAGCGATTCGCTGCGCACGCATATCTACCGACTGCGCCAGGTGCTGGACCGCCCCTTCAAGCGCGAACTGATAAAGACCATACACGGCCGAGGGTACCGCCTTGCCATCCCCGACTAGCTCCTTTTTCGCCCGGGTACTGTGCATCCTGTTACCGTTCACCGCCTTCGTGGTGCTGCTCTACAGCGTGCTGGTGTTCACTTCGATCACCATGACCGAAGACTACGTGGTCAACGGCTACATCGATCAGGAGGTGCAGCGGTTCGAACAGATTTACGCCAGCAATCGTAGCGAAGCAATGCTGCCCACGACCAGCTACATGCGCAGCTACTGGGCCGACGACCCCGACCTGCCCCAGGCATACCGTGCGTTTATGCCTGGCAGCTACGAACTGGATGACGAGCGCACCCATGTGCGGGTCGTCCATATACCGGCAGCCAGTCAGAACCTGTATGTCGAAGTCGACGAATCCCAGCTCAGTTCCCTTGGCAATCACATCAGCCTGTTGTGCAGCATCTTGTGGGCCGTCGCCGGACTGGTAGTGATTGCCGGGGCATGCCTGGCGGTGGTCGGCGCTCGTCACCTGGCCCTGCCGGTAACGCGTCTGGCCGAGGCCGTGAAGGATGGCTGCCTGCCGGGAAAAGAGCTGCCCGGGCATGAGCGCGATGATGAAATCGGTACCCTGAGCCGTGCCCTGACCCAATTGGTAGACCGCCTGCACAGCACACTGGACCGTGAGCGTGCCTTTACTCGCCACGCTAGCCATGAGCTGCGCACGCCCTTGGCGGTCATGCGCAACGCGCTGGCAGTGATCCGCCTGCCGCAATGCAGCGCGGAAAAGCGCGCACGCAACATCGACCGCCTGGAGCAGGCCAGCGGCGAGATGGAAATGATGGTGCAGTTGTTCCTGTGCCTTGGCCGAGAAGGCGAGCAGATGCCTACCGAGCCAGTAGCGCTGCGGCCAATGCTTGAAACCTGCTTGCAGAAGTTCGAAGGTCGCCTGGCCGGCAAGCAACAGCGGATCGATCTGCAGGTCGAGGCCGACACGATGATCGATGCGCCGCCCAACGTCTTGCAGGTGCTGATCACCAACCTGATTGGAAATGCCGTCCAGCATGGCGAACGCTACCTGCAGATCCAGGCGAACGCCTCGACCCTGACCTTGGCCAATGCGCTGTTCCCAGGCGACAGCGGCACCCCAGGGTTCGGCTACGGACTGGATATTTCACAGCGTCTGAGCAGCCATTGCGGCTGGCGCCTGGAACTGAACCGTGAGCCAGGGTGCTTCGTAGCCCGGGTGCACTTCTCCAACCACTGATTGCCCACTCGACATCATGAGCGCATGCCCGCGCTACACGGATGTGTGCGCGTCATCCAACCCACCGTGACAGGAGCTCCCATGAAAACAACAAGCCTCCCCCGTTCAGACACCCCACTGTACTACCACCCCGTGCTCAGGGCCTTGCATTGGATCATGGCCTGGGGGTTCATCCTCATGTGGCTGACAGGCGTACTGGTAACCAACGTCGAAGGTGTACCGTTCTTCGTCGACGAAGATCGCCAGGGACTGATCCGCGACTTTCACAAGTCGGTTGGCTACACCCTGCTGATGTTGGTGTTGCTGCGGCTGGGGGTAAAACTCACCCAGCCGGCTCCGGCAGCGCCAGTGGCAATGCCACTGCGCGACAGGAGGCTCGCGCTCGCAGGCCATGCAGCGATTTATCTGATGGTAGTGGCCGTGTGCATGACCGGCATCGCCATCGCAGACTTGCATGAATACGGCAACGCCTACTTCGGTATTGAGCTACCACAGCTTTTCCCGACCCGGGAGCAGGTGCTGGGTTGGGCTTCGACGCCATGGGCCTATGTCCTGCATGCCATGCTTGCCTACGGACTGCTGGCACTGAGTGCTGGGCATATCGCTGCGGTCTGGCTGCACGCCCGCTCACACAAAATCGAGCTGTTGCCACGGATGTATGCCAAGGCCGGAAAGAACCCTGCGCAGACAAGACGCAAGCTGACATTCGTCGCCTGCTGCATCGTACTGCTGGTCGCAGTATTTGCAATACGAGGGTTCGTGACCCTGGGTGAGCTGGAGGAGCCGCGCGACTACCGTACAACAACGCCGTTCCGATGAAATGGCAGCATGGTGCCGCCCTTGCGGTCTCACTGAAGAATTCTGGTGTATTGTCCCCGCAACGGCTTTGTACCGCTGCGATTGCGGAAGAAAAACCTAATTCTGTGTCCGGGAATGTTGACCACTACAAACCAAGGCAAAGCCTTGGTGATCTGCCCTCACGGGCGCACCTCTGCCGCAGCAGACAATAATTGCCGGCGCACCATCCACAGATCGACAGAGCAAACCGCTGCATGGTTTCCAGTGGGTACGGCTTGCGACCACCGCCGGCCTTTGGGTAATGCGGCTCGATCAATGCCACCAAACCGCCCCACGGCACCACCTGCTCCATCTCGGCCAGGAAGCGCTCGCGGCGGGTTTGCTTGCGCTTAACGGCGTACTCGAAATCGGAAAAGCTCATCTGACTCATGGGATGGCGGGCTTGTAGAGGGCAGTTGGACGGAGGGCTATTTCAGCACAGGTCAGGCGGCCTGTGCTGACTTGATCGGAGAATCCCTAGGGTCTGTATGAAAAGCCTTGAGACGAAGGTCAGGCAAGGCGAAAACAGCCGAGGAACGGCCGGGGTCGCGCTCGACTTTACGGGTTGTAAATGAGCATTCCGACCGGGCTGGCGCACCAGGCTGTTTTCAACGCAGCATCACCGAGTATCAAGGTTTTTCATACAGAGCCTAGTGTGCCTTCGCCAGTGGACATGGATAAGGGCCAAGCATCCCAGGGATCCGATGATGACTGCCAATGTCTTGATACCCGTGGACAATCCAAAGAAGTCGATCAAGTAGCCGGTGACCACTGGAATTGTTCCAGCTGGAATGTACCCGCCCATATTGAAAATCGCATTGGCTTCAGCCCTCCGCTCGCTGCGGACATTGTCTGCGATAAGTGTGAGGCCACCCAGCTGGCCCAGCCCTTGTCCTGCTCCGGCGAAGAGGGCTGAAGCAATCAGCCAGGACACAGAGTTCATTTCCATGGCGACCCAGACGCTACTCATCGATGCAATCGTGGCCGCTCCGCTAATGGTGAAGATCGTGCGATGGCCAAATCGTTTGGCTACGAACTGGACACCTACCGCGACAATGAACATGAAGAATGCCATGCAGCCGGTAATCAACGGGCTGCTCATTCCCATGAACGTGGCGATCAGCTTCGGGCCCAGGGAAAGGATGAACGAAGTAGATGTGAGGCCGGGCCCAAAGAAAGCGATGCCCAGCAGCACGACACCTACGCTCTCTTTCGGAACGGTTGGTAAGCGCGGCTTGAACGAACCAACCCCCAGCTTGCGGTTTTTTTGGCCTAAAAGGGCAAAAAACGCCAGGCAAAGAAGAGCGATCTCAATCTCAAAGACCGTGTGAATGGGAGTGGCGAAATACTGCGCGACGATGCCAGCCAGTAACGGCCCTGCACCTGCACCGGCAACCATCGCCACAGACGCCATCAACGAAGCAAAGTGCTTTCGGTGCGGTTGAGCGTGCTCAACGACGTTGGCCATACCTCCGGATACCACCAATCCAACAGATACACCGGTGAGGAAGCGAGCCGCCATGAGGGCACCAATGCTTTCGGCCTGGTGGAACAGGATAGCGCCGATGATTGCCAAGCCGATGCAGGGCAGCAGCAGAGCTTTGCGTCCGTAGTGGTCGGACAGCTGTCCTGCCACCGTCAGAGTGAACAACAGTCCGATGATGTAGCAGGCGAAAATCACGGCCAGGGTTCCAGACGTAAAGCCTAAGGTCTGCTGCCAGATGCTGTAGAGCGGAGTAGCGGCGTTGGAGAGGATAAAAATCGCGGTGACGATCCATGCTGTTCGATACACAGCGAGTGTCCCCTGTTGGGGTGTTGTGCTGTTCATGAGCGAGGTCTCTCTGATAACTGGTGCGGGCCAGATTAATCAGAGGACTGATGGACGCCCATTCGCTGGAGGCGCAAACGGGGTGTGAAAAAATTCACATTGATGTGGTTTTTGCCAAGCCTTCAATGAGGAAGTCGAGTACCACTCTGATCTTCGCTGAGTTTCGCAAGTCCTCGTGAAAAGCGAGCCAGATTGGAAGCTCAAGGGCAGGGATATCCTTGTCAGCTCTCACAAGCCCATACTCGGCAGCCAAGAAGTCCGGCAGGTAAACCACTCCCGCTCCCCCAACTGCTGCGAGTGCCTGGATCCGCAAGTCGTTGCTGGTCACCGAAAGCTCCCGACCATCGAGATGATCCATAAGCCATCTCTGCTGTGTTGACTCCACCATGCTTTGGTCATAGCCAATGAACTCGAAGTATTCAGGAGATCGCTTCGCCAAGTAGGCCTCGCTTGCACAAGGGTAAAAGCACAATGTTCCCAGGTTTTTGGCAACAACACTTCGCTCTTCAGGTCGATTGAAAGTGATCGCGATATCCGTTTCTTTTCTCGCCAAGGACGCAGTCGATTTTGCTCCCACCAACCTGATCTGAAGTCGAGGATGACGCTCACGTAGCTCCCCCAATCTGCGAGCTACCAGAGTGCCTAGGTAGGCAGGAGGCGCTGACAAAACGACCTCACCTTCCACTCGACACTCCTCGCCGTCGACAAAGCGTTCCAGCGCGAACGATGCCGACTCCATCAGCGCTGCATACTCGCCCACTCGGAGGCCGTCCTCGGTGAGTGCGTACATGCGCGCTCTCCGGTCGACAAGCTTCATGTTCAATGCGGTTTCGAGGGCAGAGATCCTTCTTGCAACCGTGGCATGCTCGACACCTAAAGACCGAGCTGCTGCTGCCAATGATCCTTCTCGAACGAAAGCAATAAAATATCGGAGGCTTTCCCAATCAAACATAGCGACTCAATAGATGGTTGATCAACAGTCATGAATGTATCAGCACCCACTCAACTAGGGCAATGTCAAGGCTTGCAAAGCACAGGGCTGGCGATTTTCTAGGAAAACTCCGAACACGTTGCCCATCAGCCGGAAATGGATGGCTTAGGGATGCCGAAAAGGTGCTGACTTGATCGGAGAACCCCTAAAGTACAGCAGTGCATTTACGAACTCCTTGCCCACTCAATGTCAGTAACGCTTCAACTTCGCCCTCCGCCCATAAACTGTTCCCTTTTCCGTCGGAATATTTGGCCCCTGAAGCTGTGCGCTCTTCCTCCAGAGTGAAAAGTTTGCCACCGACGAAAACGTTTGCAGCGTCCTCTCCAATGAAGGTTACATCCACCTCCGTGCCTTCACATATGTAAGCGGCCTTATCTTGAGCCGCCAATGACGCACTAACGTCTTTTCGTTCATTGCCACTATCATTACAGGCAGACAGGGCCAAGCAGGCCATACTCGCACCGATCACTAAAGGAAGTTGTTTTAGCCACATACTACAGCGCCTCCAAAAACCGAGAGAACATCATCAATGTGTATATCATGCCCTCCAAAAGCCGCGCGAGCAGTTGAAGAGCACGTCAAGAACGATATATCTTCCGTCAGAACTCGTAACTTAATTTAAGCGTAGCGCCAGCACTGTTTCCGATCTTTTCTCCGAGGGTTTCTTTGAGCGCCAAACTCGCCTGTACACTTCCGTGACGCGCACGCACGGCCAAGCCTGCACTTAAAAGATCGCGAGACTGTTCGGCCGAGTTCTGTTTCACCTCAATGCCTTCAAGGGTAGCGGTGCTGCTTGCCCCTCGTGAACTCAAAGAACGATGGTAGCCAAGGTTAAGCTCAGGCTCGACTGACCAACTACCCATCGGTATGCCGCGCCCAATACTCAGTTCAACAGTAGCGAAGGTAGCGTCCTTACTCGCTTTATTCACGCCCAGCGCCAGCTCGCTGTTCTTTTCTCGCCTATCGCTCCATTGTGTATGTGTTGCCACCAACCCGATCCTGGGCTCGATACGCCAGTCTGCATACCACTGCTGGTACCCAACGTTGATGCTCGCATGATAGAGCTGGCCATTGCTGTCCCCTTTTGCACTCGTGAACCCGGTCAGATCCCTTTTACTCTTAGCATCAAAATAACCGGCCCCGAGGATACCGCTCAGGTAGGGGCCTTGCTGCAGGCTGTCGAAAGCATGAATGAAACCAACAGAAAGCTGAGTGATATCAAATTCAACTTTTCCACCGGCGCTGCTCACGCGCCCTTTAGTCTGGGCTAGCGTAGCCCCACCTTGATTTTGCTCATCGATTTTTTGGATGATGCCAATTGCTATGCCGTCGCTTCGCTCTGTGCTGTTACTGGCACTCGAGCCGCCCTCATTGCGCTGTCCAGAGGTGAGGCCTTGCATCCACAATCGAGTCGTCTGGCCAGGAGAGACATTGGAAAGTTCGGAAGACATAGCATTGTTTACGGCGATAGGTTGCCGACTCAAGTACGCTAAACTGTCGGCATAGACCTGACCACCCGCGTTGCGAGGCAGATCGTCGAGATAGCCTCTCGATAAATTGCTTTGAAGCCATTCGTTATAAGCCCCCGCACGCAGTGCGATAGGTCGATCTCGCAACGCGTTTAGCGCACTTGCAGTTCTCGCCGTATTTCCTCTCAAGTCTTTTTGGCCGGGCAGCTCTGTCGATGCCAAGATCAAATCGACAGAGTGCTGGCGGAATCTCAGGTCATATCGCATGCCTCGCTCGGCGAGTCCCGGGGCTTGTTGCAAGCTATCGAAGCCACCGCCGTAACCTGCTCCTTGGCTCGCAACGATGAGCGGTTGTACGGTTCCAACGCTATGGGTAGGTCCAGCGGTGAGCTGAATTCGACCGCCGAGATTAGCGAATGCCGCTGGCCCTTCAAGGCGGATTGCCGCATGTTGGCTGTCTGTGGTCTTGAGGGTACTGGTAGTCGACAGTTCCAGCGAGCGAGTGAAGGATAGTGCGCTGACCTCCCGGTCGACTACGAGCGTACCCTCCAATCTGGTAGGTGCATTCACCTGGCCCCTGCCGCGCAATTCACCACTTTCAGCGACCGTCAGTCCTGGGCCCGTCAACGCGCCATTCACGGCCAGCCGCCCACTGCGAACATGACTAGTTGTAGAGAACTGGTTGGTACCGTCAAGCGCCAACTCGCCCTGGTCTACAGTAACACCCGAAAAACGGTTGTTGCCTGCAAGGGTCAAAGTACCTGCACCGCTTTTGGTAAGTGTGCCACCAGACGTTATATCGTTATTCCAGACGTCACGACCACTCCAGCGAAGCGCGGTTGGGTTCATCGTCAAGGTTTGATCGCCAAAGAGCATCGCGGGCCCTTTGATTGCTTTTCCTAGGTTTAAAAGCCCCCAACCGAATTCGGTATCCACACCAGGATTGCCAAGATCCGAGGCCGTCGTCAGCAACGTCATTCTTACCTGCGCAATACTGAGATAAGGAAACCGCTCAGCAATCAATGCTGCGCTTGAACTCACTAGCGGGGTTGAAAAAGAGGTTCCACCACTCTCCTTATAAACATACTCGATATTACCATCTTCGTTCACGCTCGCGTCCACCACATACAGGTCGCCTGGAGCCGCCAAGCACCAGTCTCTTGAAACACCGCACTCATTTGAATAGTCCGTCAACCTTCCGTCTGCCCCAACTGCAACCACGCTCAGAAAGCCACTCTCCAGCTCTGGCCTATATCGAGGCAATGTCGCGAGCAACCCAGGTTGAACGTTACTTTCGTTACCTGCAGCGAATGTGAATAAGCGCCCACTTTTCACGCCACTTACGAGTTCGTCAATGAAGGGGTGCTTAGCGGCGGGGTCAATTCTTGAGTACGCCAGATCGACCGATTCGGGCGTCTCGCCAATAGGGTCATCATTATAACTATTGCTGATTATTCTAACCGAAGGTGCTTTCTGCTGAAGCGTGGACAGTGCGCCGTAAAAGTATTCCTCTTTTCCGGGCGTCAGCAAGGAGGATGGGAGTTCTACTGCATTGTCATCCGACTCATCCTCATCCTCGTCTTCATCCACTTCTCCCACCTCTGTTTGAAATAGTCGAGACTCAGGCGCAACGCCACCTACAAATGTGAACTCACCAAGGCTTTCTGTGCGCGATGCGATAATTCCACTAACACTCGCCCCATGACTTTCAATCGTGGGTAGTCCGGTTTTCTTGTCTGTACCGAACTTGGGAATTGAGAGATCCGAGTCAAACGCCATGTCATTGATGATTGTACGGTTGATCAGTGGTCGAATATCCAGCCCGAAAAAAGCAGGGTGCTGCGGAAGAAACCCGCGATCAATGACACCCACGTCGACTCCGCGACCGAACAGTTTTAGTTCGCGAGCAGCAGGTACGTCAACATAATCCTGCTCCCACCCACTAGAGTTATTCGCTGCATTTGCGTGACTCGATAATGCGGCCAGCAGGGGTGCCAGGGCGAGCTGTGTTAATGATTTTGCGTCGAGAGTGCATTTGTTCAAGGACGGCTTCACTGTACGTTCTTATTCAATAGGAAATCAAGTCAAGAGTAGGCGCCAGCATGACTTCCGAAAACGCCCACGCCTGGCTAGATAGTCTTGACCCTGCCAAGCTGAATACGGTGCCAGCGAGATTTCCGAAATACCGCTGCTTGTCGACATCCACACAACGTCACCCGACTTAAAAGTCAAGCCGCAATAGTGTGCGCCAGAAGTTTTTTATGGGCGAACGCCAGTGCTTTCGCCAATTGTTTTCCCACCATTCATCTTCGTTTTTGATCACCCCCTCGATATCACTGCTCGCCTCGCTAGCGGAATGCTGTCGGAACATCATCGGAAATACGCAGTGTTGCCGAATCCGCTTTTTGAACATCACGTCCACTGGGATACCGTCATAGGGAGTTTTTGCCAAAATCTCACAGCCCGCTCGCGAAAGCACATAGGCATGAAGAGCGACTACGCGCCCTCTCGCAATGAAGGGGCACCACGTCAGCCACGTTCGCCCCATGCTGTAACCCAGGTGCAAGGATTCGAAGTGTCGCGTGCGCATGAAACGATTTATCCACGCGACACAACCCACCTTGACGTCGTAGGGTTTCGCGTCATCCTCAAAGATGAGAATCCTGCCCAGACCTTCATCGAGCGCTTGTTGGGCAAGTCTCTGATGAGACAGATAGCAGCCGCGCTGTGGGTTGCTGTCCTTTTGCGCGATGTGGAAGATCACTCGCTGGCCGAGTCGCTCACCGATCTCGCGTCTGAATAACGCTCGCCTGTCGCTTCGCACATCGAGCGAAATGCAATAAACAGCGTCAACATCAAATTTAATTTTACTCTGCATTCCAACCACCCGACTCAACTGGCTGGAAATATTGGAGCTGCATCCACCCTCCAATATATAGGAGGATTCTTATATCTGCCCTCGCTGAAGCTAGCGCCGTCCGTACAGTCGAGGCTGCCAGGTCGAAAACATGAGTATTAGTTGCGAAACACCAACGAGTTGCCTGACAGCATTGGGGCAGATCACGCCTCGCCTTCGGTGACCCGTCGCGCACATGTCCCCGGCATTAACAACACTCCACGAGCCTCACTCCAACAAGCCGCTCAACCAAAGGCACAGACTCCCCCATGCCCGGCTCAGCCATCCGCCCTCAGGTACGGCATGCTGCGCGATGATCGGCTCGGCCTTGATCAAACTACCCGCCAGGCTCCAACGCACCACACCTACCTGCTGGCCCTGCTCGACCGGCGCGATAATCGGCTCGAAATACTCGACCTCGCCCGTCAGGCCCGCCTGCTGCCCCGTAGGCACTGATAGCGTGACCGGGGCCTGAAACCCAATTTCCACGCGACTGGTCATACCCTTCCAGACCTTGAGGGAATCTAAAGATACCAAGGCTTGGTCTACCTGAACCTGCTCGAAGGCACGGTAGCCCCAACTGATCAGGCCCGCCGCCTCTTCGGCCCTGCGCTTTTCATTCTCGGCGCCCAGCAGCACCAGCAGCATGCCGCGCTCATGCGTGGCATCGACTCGCCGCTGTGCAGTCACCACCAGACAGTAGCCTGCTGCCGCTGTGTAGCCTGTCTTCATGCCCGTCACGGTCGGATCGCTGAACAGCAATGAATTGCGATTCCTGCGATTGGCCGTCGGCGTTCCGGGATAGTGATATTCCTTGATCGCGAAATAGTGCGCGTAGTCAGGAAATCCGTTCACCAACCTCAGCGCCAAGGCACCCAGGTCGACGGCGCTGCTGAGGTGGCCCTCTTCAGGCAGGCCAGCAGGGTTCATGAAATGGGTATCGAGCATACCCAGGCGTTGCGCCTCGGCATTCATCATGATCACGAACTGATCGACCGTACCGCCCACCACCTCAGCCAATACATAGGCCGCGTCGTTGCCTGATTGCACCAGAAGGCCTTTGATCAGATCGTCCACGGTGACCTCCATGCCGGCGTGAAGGTACATGGTCGTGCCCGATTTTTTCCAGGCAGAACCACTGATGGACACCTTTTGCTGCAGGTCGATGTGCTGGGCACGCAACGCCTTGAACACCAACAACGCCGTCATCAATTTGGTGGTGGAGGCGGGTTCGAATCGCCGATTCCCGTCCTTTTGCGCGAGAACTTGTTTCGTATCGGGGTCAATCAACACATAAGCCTTTGCAGATACATTAGCGCCGCCGGCAAGTACCGCCTGACTCAAGATCAACAGCGTGGCGCTACAGGCGGCAATAGTCAGATGGTTGCGAAAACGCGCCGTGGGTGTCACGCAAGACTTCATCAGGTCTCCAGATTATCGAACAGGGCATGGATGCACCCGATAAAAACCTAAACGACAGTAATTTGCCAAATGATCGCTCATCATCGATAGCGTGATGCCTGCGCATCCGATAACGCCTTAACCACCATCACGCCAAACATGAGCAAATATCACGTATTTACCCGCTAACGCGCAGTACTTATAGTTTTTGCGCAAGATGAACTTCAGCAATCCCGAACAACTACAACTTACGGCACGCATGATTCCTCTGCACACATTGAACTCTCGTAAAGGAATAATTCGCCATGATAAAGCCCTATGTACTTATCGGCAGGCAGCGCACATTGATATTGGCATTGGGGTGTTGCGCCCTGCTCACAGGTTGCGCCAGCGACTCACCGAGCGCCCAGTACGCTGTAGCCCAGTCCCAGGTGGACGCCGCCGTCGGCGCTGGGGGTACCGAGTTCGCCGCCATCGAGATGCGCGCGGCCCAGGACAAGCTCAAGCAGGCCGCAGTCGCCATGCACGGTGCTGACAACAGCGAGGCCCGCAGGCTTGCCGAGCAAGCGGAATGGGACGCCAGGGTTGCAGAGCGCAAAGCCCAGGCCGCCAAGGCTGTGAAGGCGGCAAGCGACGCCCAGCGCGGAGCCCAGGACGTCCTCGGCGAGGCCATGCGCAGCGCCCGGTAAACAGCGCCCTACCCATTGTGTTTGAAAGGAAATGCATTCATGCAAAAGACCCTCTTGATCCCCGCCCTGCTGACACTGGGCGCTATCGCTGGCTGCTCGCACGCGCCAAACGCTCAATTGGAGCAGGCACGCGTGAACCTCGCCACGCTGCAGAGCGATCCACAGGCAAGCCAGGTCGCCGCCGTCGAGACCAAAGAGGCCGAGCAGGCTCTGGACCAGGCTGACCTGGCCTACCTCGATGGAGAAGACGAACAGAAAGTCAGTCACCTGGCCTACCTGGGCAACCAGCGGGTGGAGGTTGCAAGGCAGACAGTGACACTGCGTGTTGCCGAAGCAGACCTGAGGAACGCCAGCGCCCTGCGGGCACAGGCCAAACTCGAAGCCCGCGAAGCGCAGATTCGAAAGCTGCGCGAAAGTCTCAATGCCAAGCAGACACCACGCGGCACCGTGGTCACCTTCGGTGATGTGCTGTTCGACTTCGACAAGGCTTCGCTCAGGACCAGTGCCCACGCCAACATTGGGCGTCTTGCGCAGTACCTGAATGAAAATCCCGAGCGCAAGGTGATCGTTGAAGGTTTTACCGACAGCAAAGGCCCGGCGCCTTACAACCTGAAGCTCTCCGATCGCCGGGCCACCAGCGTCCAGGCCGCCTTGGTGCGCGCTGGGGTCGACCCGCGGCGCATTGTGGTCAGGGGTTACGGTGAGGATTTCCCGGTGGCGGACAACGCCGATAGCACTGGCCGTGCGCAGAACCGTCGCGTGGAAGTCACCATTTCCAATGACGACCAGCCAGTCACGGATCGCCGCCTTTCACCTGCGAACCTCTGAAAGCCCGCCCGCCAATGGCCCAGGCGCTGTCGTCGACAGCGCCTGGGCCATTGGCCTACATATCCCGATGAAGCAGCGTCTTGCCGATATTCTTCAGCACCTGGAAGTACTGCTTTCGCCAGTTGGCTTTCCAAAAGATTTCGTCGGGATAGGTGCCATCCAGTGAGCGGGAGGTAACGATGTCGCTGGGGGCCAGATTTTCCGACTGCTGCTGACTTAACATCGGAAACGCCATGAACGCCTTGAATCGCTTCGAGAAAACCCGGTCAATCGCTTCCCCCGCATAAGGTGCATGACTCACCAGGCGCTCACAGCCCGCGCGGGACAAGATATACGCATGCGTCCCCTTGGCGCGGACCCGTGCGATTCCCCGACACCAGGTAAGCCAGACCTTGCCGAGGTTGGCGCCCAAGTAAAAAAGTTCTGGCTCATGGCGGTTCAGGAACGCGTTAATTTGTGACACTTGATTCAACTTGAACGGCACCAATGTCGCATCGTCTTCCAGAATAAGCACTCGCTGGTAACCCCGCCTCAACGCTAACTGGGCGCACGCTGCATGAGAAGTAAAACAGCCTCGTTCCGGGCATTCATTGTCACGCTCTACCAACAGAAATTCGATAGGTAATTGGCTACAGGCAAACTCGCTGTTGAAGAGCGCCCGACGATCTGAACGTTCCCGAATACTGATACAGAAAACCCCATCGACTTCCAAGTTTCCGAGGGCCGTAGTTTTGAACATAGCTATGAGTTCCTGGTATCGCGCACATCATGAATAAACGGCGACGCGCGAACGCCGAATATAGGTTCGTCGATTTTCTGAAATATCAAGGCATCCTGTATTTAGGATGCCCCCGAAAAGAACGTGAATAATCAGGGCGCAATGCGCGCAGAGCAGGCACCGTGGATAGGCTGTTCTATCGGTATCTACAAGCGTCGAGCGGTAGCGCGTGCGTTGAAGCAGAACAGCATGTCGGACGGCAGCAAGGCATAGCGATCGAACCGCGCCAGGAAGTCCATGCCGACCCCTTGTTCGTCATCGGTGGCGCTGGCGAAGAGCACCTCACCCACGGGCCAGTCGTCCATCTCTAGACCGTCCACCCGAAAGTCCGCCCAGAGTTTGGCATTCAGAGGCACGGTCATCCCGCCTTCGATGGCTAGATCCGTCACCCGCCCACCCAGGCTCCGGAGCTTCTCAACCGCTTGCTCAGGCAGCGAGTTTTCCTCGAGGAGCGTGTTCAATTGCAGCGGCACGGGTTGTCCTGAATAGTTGAACCAGAGCGTCGGGGAGTTGCCGTGACTGTCGCTGTAGCCGCTGCAGTGGTCGTAGTCGGAGAGCGATGGCGTGCCTTGAGCGATGAGCAGCGTCTGCTCGAGGTTGTCGACGATCCAGCTGAAACGCCTGAAAGTATCCATCCCCAGAAGACCATCGATTCGCACGCCCATGAGCTGCTCATAGGCGGAAAGATCCAACGTCAGCCACGGATCACTTCCCATGACAGTCTGCGTACCAATCTGCAATGGCAAGGGATGAGCGACGCCAAGCCGGTCGCCGCCGAGGGTGGTTCTGATGGTCGTTACGCCCTCACGGTAGATTTCCGGTATCTCGCTCGGGGCCATATCCAAGACCAGGTCGCCTGCAAGCCGCTGGTCGAGGATGGTGAAATTCGAACCCGTCGCCAGCAGGAATCTGTAGCGTCGGCCGCCGATGGTCACTGGCACGACCAGTCCGTTCCGGGCCTCGACCTTCAACACAGGCTTGAGCGCCAGATCTACCCGACCACGCGCGTCGCCGGGCTGGTCGCAGCCTGTCGCCATGAATGCGAGCAGAGCAAGCAGGAAGATGGTCTTGATGCTGCCGTCAGGGGCGATCTTCGCCATGGTTACCTCCGTTGAGTACATGATTGAGCTTCATTACTGCACCGCTGGCCGCAAGCCATCGCCAGGGACATTGTTCAATCGCAGCGCCGCGGCCATGATCCGGCTGAATACGGGAGCTGCCACCAGGCCGCCGTAATAGCCACGCTTGCTGGGTTCGTCGATGACCACGACCACCACGAAGCGAGGTGCACTTGCCGGAGCGAATCCGGCGAAGATGCCTTGGTAGGCATTGGCTCGATAGCCACGAGCATCGGCTGCGGTCTTCCGGGCGGTGCCGCTCTTTCCGGCTACCTGATAACCAGGGACTCGCGCGCGGAAGGTGCCACCATTGGCCTCCACCACACGGGTCAGCATCTGGGTGATCGCTTTGGCCACATCGGCAGGTAACACCTGCTCACTGCCCTGTGATGGCTGCCGGGCCACAAGCGTCGGCTCCACCAACTGCCCTTCGTTGGCCAGCGTTGCGTATGCCCTCGCCAGCTGGACCGCGGTGACCGACAGGCCATAGCCATAAGACAGCGTGGCGGTTTCTGCAGGGTTCCAGACCCGATGCGCAGGCAGGACTCCTGCCCGCTCACCCGGAAAACCTAATTGCGTATCGACGCCAAAGCCGACCCTGCTCAGCAAGGAATGAACCCGCTCTCCACCGATATCGAAGGCGATCTTGCTCATGCCGACGTTGCTGGAGCGCAGCAAGACATCACTCAAGCCCAGGACCCTGCCCTGGCTTCTTGATACATCGCGCACGGTATAACGGCCGATCTTGAGCGTACCGTCACCTACGTCCACGGTATCCGTAGGCTTCCAGCGACCACTTTCGAGCGCTGCCGCCATGGCGAATGGCTTCACCGACGACGCCGGCTCGAAGACATCGGTCAGTGCACGATTGCGCATGGCCTCGCGGGGCAACGATGCGCGATTGTTCGGGTTGTAGGTCGGCAAGCTCACCAGCGCCAGCAACTCACCGGAGCGGATGTCCATTACCACAGCGGAGCCGGCCGTTGCCGCCTCTTGTTCGATTCCACGCTTGAGTTCGCGAAAGGCCCAATACTGCAGACGCATGTCGATCGACAGCTTCAGCGTCTGGCCAGGCCGCGCGGGACGCACGGTACCAAGATCGCTACTGAGATTGCCCTTGCGGTCCTTGATCACCTGGCGGATACCTGGCACGCCTTGAAGCGCGCTATCGAATGCCAGCTCGACACCTTCGATGCCCTGGTCATTGTCATCGGTGAAGCCGGTGATGTGCGCGGCTGTCGCACCGGCCGGATAGAAGCGCTGGGACTCTTCCAGCCCGGCAACCCCCTGAATGCCCGCGTTCCTCAGGCTGTCGAGCCGTCGTTGGGCCTCATCAGGGGGCAGGCGTCGGCGCAAGTAGACGAACGCCTTTTTTGCATTGTCGTCCAACTGCCGGTTCAGCTTCGCCGGGTCCATGTCCAACAGCCTGGCGAGTTCCGGCCAGCGTGCACGCTGCGATTGCAGCATCCGCGGGTCCGCCCAGAGCGTGGTCACTTGCGTGCTGACCGCCAGCGGTTGGTCCCTGCGATCGGTGATCACGCCTCTGGACGCCGGCAATTGCAGATGCCGCAGGCTTCTGGAGTCGCCCTGCTGGATCAGGAAGGCGCTGCCTGAGACCTGTAACTGGAACAGCCTGACGCACAAGACTGCCGACAGCACCACCACCAACGCGACCGCAACACGGAACCGCCAGGGGCTCGAAGCTTGCGCAGGTCTCATGGCGATGTCGGGCTGCTGCTGGGCGACTGAGCGTTATCCGGCGTGGCGGGTGCGTCCTTGTGGTGCAACAACCACGCAGGTACCGGGATACCCAGATGAGTCAGGGTAGGTGCATTGATTGCACCCGTGGCGGTCAGACCGTTGTCACGCTGATAGCGGTAGAGCGCTTGTTGCGTTGCACTGCCAATACACCCATCGAGCGGCTCTCGGTAGTAACCTTGCTCGGCAAGTATCCGTTGCAGGTCGCGTGTCATACGTGCGCCAAGCGCGGCAAAGGCTTGTTCGTCCAGGCTCTCGCAGACCTCGCTCAACGCAGGCGCCTGCTCTTTCAGCGCGGGAGCAACAGTGCCCTGCTGTGGCATGACGGCCTGACGCAGCGACACAACCAAGGTAGACATGAGCACAAGGGCCAACAGTCCGGCGCACACCGACGCCGTTGCGACAACCGGCCTCATTGGCAAGCCACTCCCCTGCCCGGTTCGGACCACGTCACGCCCACACGTCTGTTTACCTGTTGGTGACGCTCGTCTGGCCGGGTTTCGATAGGCAAGCGATTACCGACCGCCCGTGTGACGATCTGCCGAGCCTGCACCCCCTGCTTGAGCAAGACATACCTGACCATCTGCACCCTGGCGCGCGATAGCGCCACGCTGGGCTCGTACTGCTCGAACTGATCGGCATGGCCTCTGATGCACACCCGTTGACCTGGGTTTTGCGCCAGTTGCCAACCCAAGGCTTGCAGGTCGTATAGATCGTCCTCGCTCAAGGTGGCCTGGTCGGACTCGAAGTACAGATAGTGGTCTCCCCCTTCCACCACATCGCTAGCTGCACGAGGCTTGTCGCCTGCCTGAAGCGCGGAAGGCTTGGACGCAGATTGCACCGTCATGACCGAAAGGCCCGCCATGACCAGCGCAAGTGCCAGGATATTTTCTGAAGCCACAGGTCTACCT
Organism: Pseudomonas sp. RW3S2; assembly: GCF_014268955.1. Lineage (NCBI taxonomy): Bacteria > Pseudomonadati > Pseudomonadota > Gammaproteobacteria > Pseudomonadales > Pseudomonadaceae > Pseudomonas > Pseudomonas sp. RW3S2. Next base: position 90,638 of record NZ_JABWRM010000007.1, read on the forward strand.
CCGTCTGAATCGAATTCGAGGAAAGGGTCGGCTGGCCACTCACGCAAAGGCATGCTGCTTCAACCAGTCGACCAGCACTTGCATACGCCTTGGCAGCGGATCCAAGGGTGGATGCACCAGGTAATAGGCGTAATCGTTGGCCGGCTGGAAACTGCCCCAGGGCGCTATCAGTTCCCCGCGGGACAAAGCGTTCTTGACCAACTGTTCGCGGCCTATCGCCACACCCGCGTGATTGATCGCCGCGAGCATGCACAGGTCGGAACGGTCGAAAGTCAGGAACCGCGAGCTCAACGGGGCCTCGCTGCCTACCGCCCTGAGCCACAGTTGCCACTCGGCGTCGAAAGACGAGTTGTGCCAGGCGGCGCAGTCATGGATCAGGGTGCAGCGCTGCAGTTCGTCCATCCGCCCATCAAGGCCATGGCGGCGGGCATATTCGGGGCTGCAGACCGGCGCGATGCGCTCGGCCATGATTCGGCTGCTCACAAGCCCGGGGTAATCACCGTCGGAATAACACAGCACGAGGTCGACGCTGCGGGTGCGATAGTCGACCTGCTCATTACCCACGCGGATATCCAACTGCACATCAGGATATTGCTCTACGAAGCCAGCGAGCCTTGGGATCAGCCAGCACTGCACGATGGAAGGACGCACATACAGGCTCAGTTGCCCACGCACCTGTTCATCGGCGCGTGACTGTATGGCCTGGTCGAGCGCATCCATGGTGTTCTGCATGATCTGGTAGAACCGCTCGCCGTCGGCCGTCAGGCTTACCTGGCGGGGCAGCCGGTGAAACAGCTTCAGCTTCAGCCCTTCCTCCAGCCGGGCAATGCGATGGCTTACAGCGCTTGCGGTCAGGAACAATTCATCGGCAGCCTTGGAAAAACTCAGGTGCCGTGCGGCAATCAGAAAGGTATGCAGATTGGACAGGTGTGCACCCTGTACTCGTGGTAAACCAGGATCTTTTCGAATCAGGTAATTCATTAACCGCTCACGACTCATTGACTGTTGCGCGAACTGCGCTGGTTATAACTCACCGATGTTCTTATCAGTGCCGCACCTGTGGTTACTGCCTCCTCGGACCGCACTGCGTCACCTGGAACGGGATTGCACACGCGCAACGGTAAACACTCACGCGATACATCGGCAAATGATCCGTGGTCAGGTGACTGTTAACGCAGTTTCAATTGTCCTGCCAACGCCCGCACGCCCAAGCGTTATAAATCGACCTGCATAACCTGATGATTGCGAATAATGTGCAAATTGAGTTTGCCAGGCGGGGTCGTCTTCAATAGATTTCTCACCGTCTCTATTTGACGTGGCACATACACTTGACCGTTGACCTGCTTGATCACATCTCCATTGAGCAAACTCGACTCCCTCAACTGGTCAACCGTGTTGTAATCGAGCGTGATTTGCCCATCTCGCACTTTTATCCGTATGTCACGATAGGCCAGCGGCAAGGGATCTACTGGCTTGAGTCCGCTGTAGCAAAACATCATCTTCGATGGAATGAAGGCATAGCGACTGAAGCGACTCAACACATCCATGCCCGCGCCATATCGATCAGGCACTTCGTGCACTTCCATCATGCCCAGTGGCTGATTGTTAAGGGTGACGGCATTGACCACATAACGCGACAACTCTGAGATTCCGTTGGCGTTGGCGACAACGTCCATACCCGGATTCACCTGCAGAGCCCCCTTCTCCGTGCTCAGGTGATCGACAAGCTCTTTGGCGATATAGCTCCTCGACGCACCGGTATCAATGGGCATGAGCACCTGCTGCTCACCCATTGCCAACAAGAGCTCCGGCTGTGAACCGTATTTATCGGAGTAACCAATGCACTCATCGAACGCACTCACTTCAAGCGGACGCTGAGTAATCTGGATGACCTTTTTTTCGTTGGACACATCCCAACTGAACTGCCTGAACGTGTCCACACCCAGTATCCCGCTGACCTGCACGCCAATCGCCTCACTCAGCGGAGATAGATCCGTAGACACCCAGACATCCTGGCCTACAAGCGAGAATGGCCCAAGTTTCAAAGCGACGGGCTTGATAAGGTCGAACCGGGAAGGATCCACCGCACCACGCGTACCCTGAAGTTTGGTGAGATCCTGGTACACGGTCTTGTCGACGAGGGTGCGGGTGTCCAAGGGCACTGTGACCTGACGAGCCAACTGCCTGTCAAGGAGCACCACCGGGACACCACTGTCGAGGAGAAAGTTGTAATACTTACCGGCAATGTGCACGCTCACCAGCGGCACAGTGTCGAATGGCTGCTCGTAACTTTTACTTTGAGATGGCGCACCCTCCTCAAGGTGCGAGCTGTGCAACCACTCCGTGCAGAGCAGCATGAAGATCAGTGCACTTATGCAAAGAAAGAGTTTGTTATCCCAGATCACGTTGCGGTGCCTCGACGAATGGCTGGTTCAGTTTGAATGCTTGCGGCGTTTCTTGACGTTCTCTGCATCCCGTACCGCACGGTCAAACCGTTCACCGGCATGTTCACGTTCGCTGCGCATATCATCACGTTCGGCTTGATAACAGACGTCCCGGCTTACACCGTACGCCTGACACTCATCCAATCGTTGATCCATCGTTTTACAACCGCTGCACAATATGACGAATGCAATCGCCATCCCCTTGGAAACTGTGATCTTCATCAATGACCTCTTTTCGTACACTCAGTTAATCAAATTGCGCGCGCACGCACCCGCCCGGCCAATAATGGCCAGCGTCAAATCAGCGATGGGTTGGAACGGTGTATTGTTGTTAAAAGTGTCAGCGGGCGGTCTTTTCCGCCAGCACTTTGCGAAGGTGCATCACGTCGTTACCGGCATGCTCGAAACGCTCTACTTGCACATGAGACTGAAGATCTTTAAGGCAAAGAATCATCCTGGGGTAACCGAGTACCGCACAGGCGCCGAGCAATCGATGAGCGCGATAAAGCGCTGCGTCCTTGTCGTGGCCATCGATCGCCGCCTCCAGTGCGTCCACGTCGATCTGCAGCGAATCGGCTGCTGCCTGCAGAGTACCGACCGACAGAGCGTCCTCGAACACTTCAGCGACGTGCATGTCAGCCCATAACGCAAGCGTGTCTCTGAGCTTGCCCAGCCTTATCGGCTTGCCCAGCACGCCATTCATCCCCGCGTCGAAACAGGCGATGGTATGTGCCGCGTCGTTCTGCGCCGACACTGCGACGATAGGTGTTGGCGCCGCGCCGTTCACCACCTCTGCCTGTCGCCAGCGACGAGCTACCTCATAGCCCGTGATATCCGGCAGTTGGCAATCGAGCAGCACGATGTCGAAGCGGTTCTGCTCAAGTGCCAGCAACGCATCGCCCCCGGTTTGTGCAAGCATCGAGTGACAACCCAGAACCTCCAGCTGTGCTTGCAACACGATCTGGTTGGCGGGCGTGTCCTCCACCAGCAGGACTTGCAAAGCCTGCTCGACTTGACGCACCTGGAATGCGCCTGCTTCGGGGACTGTTTGTGCAGCGTGATGCATTGAGGGCTCATGCAGCTCACAGGGGATCACCACCGTGGCCACTGTACCCTTGCCAGGCTCGCTGGACAGCCCGATCGACCCGCCCATCAGCTCGCACAGCTGGCGGCAGATCAACAGACCCAGTCCGGTACCGCCAGAGCGGTGGCTGGCGGAACCCGAGGCTTGTGTGTAGGGCTCGAACAGTTTTTCCAGACTATGGGAATCGATGCCGATACCCGTATCGATGACCTGGATCCGCAACTCGCCCATCCCCGGTGATGAAGCCTCGGTATTCAGCCCGACCGTCACCTTCACGCCCCCCGCCGCCGTGAACTTGATCGCATTACTGATCAGGTTCTGCAGAATCTGTTCCATGCGCACCTTGTCCAGCATCAGCCACTGCTGGATGCCAGATGCCTGTACCAACTCCAGCGTCAGCCCTTGCTCACGCGCCTTTACAGCGAACAAGTCGACCACCGAACCGATCAGGCGCATGACGTCCACCGGCGCAGGGTCAAGCTGCAGGCGCCCAGCTTCCAGCTTTGAAACGTCAAGCACATCATTGAGCAGATAGAGGAGGTTTTCCGACCCGCTTCTGGCCAGGTCCAGCAAACGGCGCGATTCGGCTGAAAGCTCTTCGCCGCGCCCCAGCAACTCGATGGACGCAATGATGGCGTTCATCGGTGTACGTATTTCATGCGTCAGTACTGCAATGAACATCTTTTTCTCACTTTCACTGCGGATCGCCTCGCGCCGTTCCTTACGGGCATGAAAGGCGAAGAAGAGGATCAGCAGAAGGCTGACGACAAGCACTCCAAGAATCGGCCCGTAATAGCTGAACATCACCCTGAGCGTCGGCGCACCGTAAGTGGCGTAATCGAAGCTTCGCTCCTCCATTTCATAGGCGCGCTCGGCGCTGACTGAAGCGAGCGCCTTGTCGATGATCCCGTGCAGAATCACCAGGTCGCGCCGCACACCCATCGTCAGCTCTATCGGAAGGCTGGCGATGCCTCCTGAGACCTGCAGCAATCCACCGTACTTCCTGCGCAGGTAAGGCAGCAGCGTCTGCCCCACGCCCATGGCCGCATCGGCCCGCCCTTCTATTACTGCAATCAGGGAGTCTTCGGGGGTGCGGGTCGCCAGTATGATTATTCCGGGGTACAGCGCGCGGACCCTTGCCTCGTATTCTCCACCGCCCTTGACCGCGACCACTCGACCTTCCAGTTGCTTGACATCGAAGACCATCGAATTGTCTTCGAGCGCGACAATGAAAGTATTGCCGATGTAGTACGTACGGGTTTCGCTGACCAGTGCGGCAAACGCCGGCTGGGCAAAATCGCGCACAAGCGACGACACCATATCCACCTCACGCCGCTCGAGCAGGCCGGCCACCGAGGACCAGTCACCACTAGGCACCGGGAGGAAGCGCAGCCCCGTGCTTTGTTCGATGAAGGCGAGCAACTCTCCGGCCAGCCCCTTGATTTCACCGTCTTCCATGTACTCGATCGGCATCCAGTGGCGGTCGGCTGCGACCCGGACTACAGGGTTGGCCTGAATCCAGGCCCGCTCCTCTTCACTCAGCCTGAATTTCTGCGCGGCCACTGGCGGTGCCAAGCTCACCAGAGTCACCAAGCTGAGCAGCGCCAGACACCTCAAAAGGCACCCGACTGATGCTTGAGGTTGAACAGCTCGGCATCCGAGGTCACCCCCAGCTTGCGGAAGGCCGACCACTTCTGGGTGCTGATGGTCTTTTCACTGCGTTGGAACTTGCGGGCGATCTCACTGACCGTAAGGCCTGCAAGAAAACAACGAATGACCTCGCTTTCCTTGGCTGACAGCCGCACCCCCTCGACTCGCACCGCGTTGCATTCCACCGAGGGCGTCGGTGCTCGCTGGAGGGCCGAATTGACGCTGACCTCCACCAAACGGTAGGCCATGTCCGGGTCAATGTAGGTCTTGCCTCTGGCCACGGTGCGGATGCCGCTGATCATATGAGCCATGTCCTGGGTTTTGCCGACAAACCCGCAGGCGCCCACACGCATGGCCAGGCTTACGATCGCAGGCTCATAGTGCGAAGAAAAGATCAGTACCGCGCTGGCGGGAAACCTGGACATCAGGGCGCGGATCAGCGAAACGCCATCGAGCTCGTTCGGGCTCAGGGTGTAATCGACCAGCAACACATCCGCAGGCGCAGTGCGCAAGCCGGTAATCATCTCCAGGCTGGAGGCGTAGCTGCCCACGACCTGGATATCCGGCTCCTCGCCGATGCGCGCGACAACCCCACAGCGCACCACAGCATGATCATCGAGCACGGCAACACGTATGATGGCGGAAGAAGCGCTCATGTCAGCTCCATCTATGATCAGCACCTTTTTGCATTCCGATGCGAGGGCCTCACGCCTGAACGAACGCACGGCAAGCGTTCAGCCATCGCCTGCCTATCCTGGCTGAAATAATAGCCATACGCCAACACCGCGCAGCTCTTCACTTGAAGTCCCACTGCATCTGTTGCGTGATCGCGACGCCTCTGGACGTTCGAACACAGGCTTCAAGATAGTCGGTAAAACGCGGCGGCGGCGTAATGCCTTCATCCAGCAAACGGCTGTTGTCGAATACGTAGTTGAGATTGGCGAAACCACTGTACAGGCGCAAAGCGCGCATGATCAGACGTGGGTTGCCTGGACCGATGCGAGACTCGAAGTCGGCCGCCAGCACCGGCAGATCCTCGACACCCACTTTCTGATAACGCTCGCCCACCGGCTGCGTCGCGCAGGCAGCAGCAAAGGCCTGGTCGATATCGGAAAACGTACAGGCAGCTTCTCGGCCTGCGGAGATATGATAGAGGTCATGCCGCAGATGGCGTTTGAGCGCAAGATTGATCAGCGCATCGGCGCAATAGTCGACCGGTATCACATCGATCTTCTCTTCCAGATCACAGGTGAAGCTTTCCAGGGCCAGCCCCATGCGGAACATCCAGAAGATGCTGCCCGACGGCTGGCAACCCAGGGTGCGGTGTCCGACCACGATCGAAGGCCTGGCCACGACCAGGGGTAGATCAGGCAGTTCCTGACGCATGCGTCGCTCGATTTCGGCCTTCGAAGCGGTATAGGGCACCAGTTGTGCGTCGGCCTGCGGAAAGCGCCAGGATTCACTGACCAGCGAATCGCGATCAGGGCCGCAGCTCATTGCCGTTCCGACATGCACGAAGCGCTTCAGGCGCGGCATGCGGCTCATCGCCTTGGCAAAGGCAAAGGTGCCCTCCACGTTCACCGGCCAGATGTTTGGATTCTTCGAAAAAGATGCCACGGCCGCGCAGTTGATGACCCGATCGATCGTCATCAACCTCGGTGACTCGGGCTTAAGCCAGGAGGTATCCAGCAGGTCGCCACAAATCACCTGATCGGCGTTGAGCGACATCCGCCCGACTTCCCCTACACCGTGCAGGCTCAGATTGGTACGCACACGCTCCAACCCCTGCTCCGGGCTGCTGGCCCGAACCAGGAAGCACAGCTGGCTAACGTAGCCGTATGCGATCAGTTGAGCGGCGACCGAACCACCGAGAAAGCCTGTTGCCCCTGTGATCAACAACCGCTCACTGATGGCAGCCCGGGTTTTCGCTATAGCATCGATCTGCATGTTCATACACTCCTAACCATCGGCGAGACAGGCGATCACGCCCGCCCACCTCGCCGTTCAACGTTAATCGAAACGGATTACCACTGATAACCGACGCCCACTGCCGCACCAGCGTCGTTGCGGGTGTTGGTGGACCCGCTGAAGTTGGTCGACCAGCGACCGCTGGGCGAGACATACGAGACACCCACCGCCAGCGCCGACTCGCCACGGTAGTTGCCCACCGCCACCGAGGTCATGCTGCCGCCGGCGACCATCGACCGCGGCAGGTTGGCCATGGCCATGGCGCCAGCGATACCCGCACTGAGCGTGCTGTCCTGCTGCTTGAGGTCGCGGTGCAGTTGCGCGTAACGCTGGTCGGTGTAGGCATTCGCCTGCTCGGTGGCAGCGGCCGTGGCGCGAGTCAGTTGGGCAATGTTGGCGGCATCCGTGCCGCGGCTGCCCGCAGCGACGTTGGTAATCTGCCGCTCGGCACCGGCTTGCCCCACAGAGACCGTGTTGCTGCGGTCGGCAACTGAGTTGGCGCCCAGGGCAACGCTGTTGCTGGCAGTGGCCTTGGCATCACTCCCCACCGCAGTGGTGCCACTGCCTTCGGCACGTGCTCGGGCGCCCATCGCCACGCTGTTGTCACCCGCAGCCTGAGCAGCGCCGCCACCGGCCACGGCGTCTTTACCGGTAGCCTGAGGCTGACGCAGGTTGCTGCGGGCGCTGGTCTGGAAAGCGCCGCCCACGCCTTTCTGCAAGTTGGCCACCTCAGCGCTGACTTTGCTCACCGATTGCGCGGTCTGGGTCGCAACGCCCTGCACCGCCTCGATGGACTGACGCACCGTGACGACGTTGGCATCGGTGTAAGCCTTGGCCGCAGCGATGTCATTGCCGGTACGTGTGGCCAGTTCGCCAAGCTGGGTGCCGAGCTGACCGATACGTTCGTTCGAGGACGACAACTGGCTGCCGTTGACTGCATCGGTACTGCTGGCAGTCAGTGCGCCGGCCTGGACGTTGGACAGGCGCGCGGCCTGGCCACCGGGATTGAGGGTCAGTTGAGCCTTGTTACTGGCGTCGTCGTATTTGACGGCAGCATTGGCAGTGTTCTTGACGCTTTCGCCGACGGCCACCAATGCATCGGCTACGTTATTGCTCGTTGCTGGCGACGCCAAGGCATTACCATTTGCATCGACGCGTGCCGTCTGGAAAGTTGGCAACTTCAGAACATCGTTAATCGGCGCATTCACAGGCGCGTCTAACTCTTGATGAACACTCGCACCTCCCCCCAGTGATTCCGCGATGTAGTCGCCACGAGCGTCGAACTGCTTTCCAAATCGCACAACCCCAACCGCGGTATTTTCGAGCATATCCTTCGCCACTTTGACGCCATCAGCAAACTGCTTTACCGCTGAAACTCCCCCAACTATTTCCACTGCCGACGAAAAATTTGCAACCTCTAGTTCGGCCAACATGCGAGTTGTCACGAAAGTGCCATCGCCTTTATTTTCAAACGCCTTTAGGCTCTGTGTCGCAAGACCAGGCACTGCTGGAGGCCCAACGATAGCAACGATCTGCTCCAACTTCTTCGCCAATACATCCACGCTCGCCTTCAGACGTGCATCATCCGCAGCCGTTGGGTCCGGCCCCTTCACATCGGCAACTTGTACAGCCCATGCCAGTGGCGAGCCTCCCATACCCAATACACATGAGACCAGTACACCACCCACCCACCGCTGCCTGCCCGGCGCAAACTTGATATTCATTTTCGACTTCATGACGAACCACCAACCCCTTCAATCCAATAATCAATCGAGGCAATCACCTCGACTCGTTTGCGATAGGGAGCCGCTCTTCGCGCACAGGCATCCAGTCCAGTGACGACCGATCGCCTGGAAGTTCGAAATGCAACATCAGCGCCCAGGTGAATCACCCGCAACTCGGCGACCGAAAAAACGAATGCATCGAGATACCTTCAAGCCGCGCGAGCAACTCGAACAGTGAATGTGTACAGGCGGGCGAAATTAAAGGCTCTCATAAAGAAGATGCCCATCCCTGGGCTTTAATGCACCCAGCGCCCGCATCCACCAGGCGCTTTCTTCAAAGAGCAGGCTCTTTCGAGCTGACGCAAGTCCTTGGCATTCCAATAAGTTTCGTCACACGCTCAGTGTCAACTTATGGAACCCGAAAGCACCCACCCCTGAACACGAGCTCTATCCTCCAGCAAATACTCGAGGAGCAATATCGGAGGATTCTTAAAAATCAGGAAAAAGCCGATGCAACCATCAGATAAACCCTGCTGCGCATGTTGAGCATTACGCCGCCGAGCAATCAACGAAGCGCTATGCCAACATGTGATCCCCTGACCCGCTCCACAGGCTCAACCATGCTCTACGTTGTCATGCTGGGAGGAAGGCATCCTCGAGCCAGCATCGAAGTCCACGACGTGGTGTTCGCCCACGCCGACTCGCTCGACCAGACCTACCCGCAGCTGCGCAGCGCCTGGTTCGGCAGCCCTAAAGGCTTGCACATCGATTCCTGGCTGGAAGTCCACGGTGTGGATGGCTATCGCGTCGAGCTCGGCCACGCCGCACCACCGCCCGGCGCCATGCGCTTGTTCTTGCTGAACCTGGGAGGCTACGCACCTGGCGTGTTTGGCGAGGATCACCGCTACTTGCTGGTAACGGCTCCCGACAAGGCCGCCGCCAAGCAGATTGGCAAGCAACGCATGGCAGCCGGTTGGCTGAAGCCGCATACCGACACAGTGGTGGATGTCGACGACTGCCTGCCGGTGGACCTGGTCGACGGCCGTTACGTGCACCTGGTCGAGGGCGAACATCGAGGCACGCTACAGCACAGCGACTACATCGTCATCTGAGCGACGGTATTGACCGAAACGCCGACCGCTAACGTTGCTGGCGGCGCCTGCCCAGTTCGATCCAGACCGGCGCATGATCGCTGGCCTTGGCCTCGTTGCGTACCCAGGCATCCACACCCGCCCGCTTCAGAAAGGGGGCGAGGTCGGGATTGAGCAGCAAGTGGTCGATCCGCAGTCCGGCATTGCGCGCCCAGTGATTGCGAAAATAATCCCAGAACGTGTAGATGCGCTGCTCTGGGTACAGGTGGCGAACAGCATCGACCCAGCCCTGCGCCAGCAACTGTTCGAAGCACGCCCGTGACTCAGGTTGCAGCAGCGCGTCCTTGAGCCACGAGCGTGGGTTGTAGATATCCAGATCAGTCGGCACGACATTGAAATCGCCCGCCAGCACCGTGGGATGGCTGCTGCCATGCAGTGCCTGGGCATGCTTGATCAGGCACTCGAACCAGCGCAATTTGTACTCGAACTTCGGGCCGGGTTGCGGGTTGCCATTGGGCAGATACAGACAGCCCACCAGCACGCCATGCACCGCAGCTTCGAGATAGCGGCTCTGCTCGTCGTCCTCCATGCCGGGCAGCCCACGACGGACCTCCAGCGGTTCGCTATCGCGCGCCAGGATTGCAACGCCGTTCCAAGAGGGTTGCCCTTGGTAAAGGCAGCCATAACCCGCCGCTTCAAGCGCCTCGCGAGGAAACTGTTGATCGGCCGCCTTCAATTCCTGCAGGCAGACGATGTCCGGTTGCTCCCGCGCCAGCCAGGCCAACAACGCGGGCAGGCGGCTGCGGATGCCATTGATATTGAAGGTGGCAATCTTCAGCGCTTTCATGTGTCAGGGTCGTTCAAGTGAGCCTGGACGGCGTCTTCCAGTGCCCGGACATGGGCCTGATCGGCCAATGCCTTCAGCGCCAGCCAGTCATCCCAGTCGATGGCACCATCGTCACGCAGCGCCTCGGCGGTGCGAACCAGTTCATGGTGGTAGGCATCCGGCGACTCGCGCCGGTAACTGACGTCGTCGTACTGTGCGTACCAGGCTTCAAGTTCGGGAATGCTGCGTTCGATGCTCATGATGGCGGCCTCGTTATACCTCTGCTTGTGAGAGCCTGAGCTGCGCGCAATGTTCAACCGCAGTTGTCTACCCGGACAGCCCGTCTATTTATTGTCCATTGGTCTGCCTAGGCTCTGTATGAAAAACCTTGATACTCGGTGATGCTGCGTTGAAAACAGCCTCGGAATGCTCATTTACAACCCGTAAAGTCGAGCGCGACCCCGGCCGTTCCTCGGCTGTTTTCGCCTTGCCTGACCTTCGTCTCAAGGCTTTTCATACAGACCCTAGCAGGCCGCTGACGCATGGCATTGGAACTTCTCACCAGTGAAATCCAGGTGGCCGTTGGGTCGATGAAGAGATCGTGGTGGACGGCAACCTGATCACCAGCCGTAAGCCTGACCATATACCCGCATTCAACGAACTATTGATCAAGGCCCTTGCTGGCTAGCGTCTCCTGACCGCTGGCGCTGGCCGAATGCAGACTATCCAAAGACTGAAGGTGCTGAGCTTGATGCTGCGGCGCATCTCGCCCGTTCAGCCAGCGGCAGGCTCTGGATACTCGAACCTCCAGGATCGATGCGTTCAGGCCAGTTGGATGTAGACCGAGTAGCTTCCCAGCAGCATCCAGAAAACCAGAAAGATCCACGGCTTGCGAAGCGAAAACAGCAGCGATTTTCGATGCCCTGCACGCGAGGTCTCTGCCTCGCAGAACAGCGGCGACTCGTCGTACGCCAGCCCCATCAACGGCTCGCTGCGCAGCAGGTGGCTTTGCTTGAGCTGCCAGTGATCGATGATGTTGTACGCAGCCCGTATGCCAGGCCAGGCGTTGAGCGAGCTCAATACCCCGAGCAAGGCGAGGAACGCCGGCACGATCAGGGTGAACATTTCGCCCCACCCTTGATTGAGGTTGCCCATGGAAGAGACGAACGCGATGACCAGGAACGATTGCGCCGCCAGGTAGGCATCCGTGCGATTGGCCAGGATGCTGGTTTCGTACTGGATCTCGCGACGGTAGAAGTCAAGACGCTACTTGGGAGAGCCGAACATCCTGGCGTTGTGCTCGCTGATCTCGTGTTCAGGGGTCGCTGGGGTAATTATTCGAGGCATTCGCTGCTCCGGAAAGTGGGGTCCGAGCTACGAGATGAGCCAGGAGCTGAGTCCGGTAGAACAGGCGATGGGACCGAGAATTCCATGCAATTGACGACTCACCTGCGATTTCCCTGCTCCGCCCCAGAGGCTCGCAAACGTGGCGAGCCTCAACCCTTTCGGGTGGCAGTTTCAGCGTTTGTGCTGACCATGATCACGGGCCGTTTTTTGCGCCGTCGAGTCATGTGATGTACCGGTAGATCCGTCCGGACGAAGGGCGTCGTTGTCTCGCTCCTCCTCCCCCTGAGTCCCGGTCTGCGCCCCCGGCTTTTTAGTCTGGGTTTCTTTCTTCATGCTGCTCTCCTCAGCTTGGCCTTTGAACAAGGGAAGCCAATCCGTGGGGCAAAGTTCCATGCTTGGAGCCTAGGCCGGCTTAACGCGCCAACATCCAGATCAGGATCAGGCGTTTGGGTCAAAGGTCAAGCGCGCCACGGTGCAACGCACTCAGCCTGCGCGCAGCGTCAACGCCTCCCTCGTCCAGCAGGCATAACGGGATTCCACTCAACGCGTGCAGCGAATCAGCCAACCGCTCGCCAACCAAGGCCAGCGGGCAGGCAATGTCCATCTGCAAGGTCCGCAAGCGCCTGGCCAAGGCGGTGCTTACCGGCGCCTGGACTTTTATCACCAGCGCCGCGGGCTGCATGGCCGTACACAATAACGGCAAGTCTTCCAACGACTGCCCGCAGCCCAGTACGTCGATGCGCTGTTGCTCGCTGCTCAACATCAGCCCAGCGCACAGCACCTCGAATTCGGCCTGCCCCTCGGTGCTTGCCAGCAGCACCCGCGGTGCGGGGATCTGATTCAAGTGCAGGCGCGCAAGCAAGCGGGCACGCAGGAACGTATCGAGAAACAGCCATTGGCTACGCTGGCCTGGAGCCGCTCCTGACGCCAACTCATACCAAACCGGCATCAGCACTTCACGCAGCACGGAGGTCTTGGGAAACAGAGTGAACAACTGGCCATGAATCCCCTCCAACGCCTGTGCATCGAATGCCTCGGATGCACGCACCACAGCGTCTCGCCATTCGTCGAAGGCCGAGGGCTGCTGCACTGGTGCCTCAGGCCGGCCGGCGAGCCTGTCGCCGACCTTGCTGATAGGCAGGCCGTTGGCAGTCCAGCGCAGGATGTCGCGTATGCGTTGCACATCCCGGGCGGTGTACAAGCGATGGCCGCCCTCGGTGCGCTGCGGGTGTATCAACCCATGGCGCCGCTCCCAGGCGCGCAACGTGACCGGATTGATGCCGGTCAAGCAGACCACATCGCGCATGGGTAGCAAATCGGGTGGGGTGGTGTCAGTCATAATCAGAGAATATCCGGTAGATCGAGCATTCTAAACTCATATGGACTTTCTGCGGCGAGCCTCCATGGTCCATCATGCAACCAACGGCGCCGAGGTCTTCCACATAGAAGCAACCTGCGCATCTCGCATATAAAACGCCTGTAGGTGGGCCCTATGATCCCCGCGAAACTCCTTCAACTGATGGTCGAGCATTCGAACGATGGCATCGTGGTTGCCGAGCAGGAGGGCGACGACAGCATCCTCATCTACGTCAACCCCGCCTTCGAGCGACTGACCGGCTATGCCGCCGACGACATCCTCTATCAGGATTGCCGTTTCCTGCAGGGCGAGAATCATGACCAGGAAGGCCTCGCTAGCATCCGCGCTGCGATCCGCGATGGCAGCCCCTGCCGTCAGGTACTGCGCAACTATCGCAAGGACGGAAGCCTGTTCTGGAACGAGCTGTCCATCACCCCCGTGTACAACGAGGCAGACCAGCTGACGTACTACATCGGCATCCAGCGCGATGTGACAGCACAGGTTTGCGCCGAGGAAAAGGTGCGCGAGCTGGAGGCTGAACTGGCCCTGCTGCGCCGTCAGCTCGGGCAGGACGAGCGCTAAAAAATCAATACACAACCCTCAATCTGTATAGATTAATCCTTGGGCTTCAGCTATACCTGTACAACAAATATATTTTGTACAGGATTACCTGGAGCCCAGCATGTCTGCATACCTACAGCAATTCGCCGAGCGCTTCGCCAGTCTCGATGGGGCTAACCTCGACAGGCTGGAAAACCTGTACAGCGAGGACATTACTTTTCGCGACCCTCTGCACCACATACAGGGCCTGCAGGCGCTGCGAGCCTACTTCGAGCAGTTGTACGCCAACGCCAGCGATATCCGCTATGCCTTCATCAGCGCCGACGAGGTAAGCCCCGGTCAGGGCTACTTGCGCTGGACCCTGCAGTTCCGCCACCCACGCCTGGCCGGGGGTCGGCAGATCACGCTGCAAGGGTGCAGTTGCCTGCACTGGCGCGACCGTGTGCATTTTCACCAGGACTATTTCGACGCCGGCGCCCTCATCTACGAACACCTTCCGATCATGGGCGGCGCAATCCGCTGGCTCAAAGGCAGGCTGGCATGAGCCGCTGCTGGTTGACCGGCGCTAGCAGCGGTATCGGTGCCGAGCTCGCTCGCATCCTGCTGGAGCAAGGCCATCAAGTGGCCCTGGGCGCACGCCAGGCCAATCGCCTTGCACCCCTGGCCGAACAGTTTCCTGGGCAGGTACTGCTGGCCATCGGCGATCTTGACGACCCAGAGGATATCGCCGCGATCACCGCGCAGATCGAACAGGCCTGGGGAGGCCTGGACATGGTCATTCTCAATGCCGGCACCTGCGAATACCTGGAGCCGGGGCAGTTCGATCCGGCGCTGGTCGAGCGCGTGATGCGCACCAACCTGCTCAGTGTCGCCTACTGCATGGCATCGGCACTGCCCCTGCTTCGCAAGGGCCAGCGCCCTCACCTGGTGGTGATGGGCAGCTCGGTGACCTGGCTGGCCTTGCCCCGCGCCGGTGCCTATGGCGCCTCCAAGGCTGCGGTGCGCTATTTGATGGAATCACAGCGGATCGACCTGGCCCGCGAGGGTATCGCAGTCACCTTGGTCAGCCCTGGCTTTGTCGACACACCTTTGACACGCCGCAACGACTTCCCCATGCCGCAGCTGTGGAGTGCGCAGCGCGCCGCCCGACACATCGCCAGACGCTTGCCCCACCGCCCCGTGGAAATCAACTTCCCCGGTCTTTTCACCTGTGTATTGCGCCTGCTCGGTGCGCTACCGGCGCGTCTGCGTCTGGCCCTGGGGCAACGCCTCGCCCGTCATGAACAGGAAGGTTGATTCATGCGTATAGCAATCATCGGCAGCGGCATCGCCGGGCTGACCTGCGCCCATCTGCTGTCGCGCAACCACCAGGTCACGGTTTTCGAAGCCGAGCGCTGGATCGGTGGCCACACACACACCCTCGATGTGGTCTGGAAGGGCCAGCGCCATGCAATAGACACCGGCTTCATCGTGTTCAACGACTGGACCTACCCCAACTTCATTCGGCTGCTCGACCAGCTCAAGGTCACCTCACAGCCCACCGAAATGAGTTTTTCCGTGCATGACCCGGCCACAGGCCTTGAGTACAACGGCCACGACCTGAACACACTGTTCGCACAACGCCGCAACCTGATCTCCCCAGGCTTCTGGGGAATGCTGCGGGATATTCTGCGCTTCAACCGCCAGGCACTGACCGACCTGGACAGCCAGCGGATCGATGCCAACACCACGCTGGGTAGCTACCTTCAGGCGCAGGGCTATGGGCAGCGCTTCATCGACCACTATATCGTGCCGATGGGATCGGCCATCTGGTCGATGTCCCGCGCCGACATGCTCCACTTCCCCCTCGAGTTCTTCGTCCGTTTCTGTCGCAACCACGGCTTGCTGTCGGTCAACCACCGTCCACAGTGGCGGGTCATCAAAGGTGGTTCGAGCAGCTACATCGCGCCACTGTGCCGCCCCTTCGCTGACAGCATCCGCCTGGACTGCAAGGTTCACCGGGTCAGCCGCGACGAAGGTGGCGTGACCGTCGTGAGCGCAGCCGGCACCGAACGCTTCGACACCGTGGTGTTCGCCTGCCATAGCGACCAGGCCCTGGCCATGCTGGAAAGCCCCAGCACACAGGAACGTGCAGTGCTCGGGGCCATCGGCTACGCCAGCAACGATGTCGTACTGCACACCGACACCCGCCTGCTGCCGCGCCGCAAGCGCGCCTGGGCGAGCTGGAACTACCGCCTGGGAGGCCCACAGCAGGCTCCCGCCGCGCTGACCTACAACATGAATATCCTGCAAGGTATCCAGGCACCGACCACCTTCTGCGTGAGCCTCAACCAGACCGCATTGATAGACCCTGCGCAGGTGATTGCCCGCTTTCAGTACGCCCATCCGCAGTACAGCCTCGCCGCGTCCGCGGCGCAGGCTCGGCAGTCAGAGCTGCAAGGCCAGCAGCACAGCTACTTCTGTGGTGCCTACTGGGGAAATGGTTTTCACGAGGACGGTGTGGTCAGTGCGCTGAAGGTGGCCGCGCATTTCGGGGTGCAGCTGTGAACAGCAGCCTCTGCCTGGGCTGGATCAGCCACCGTCGCTTGACGCCGCGCGCCCACGCGTTCCGCTATCGAACAGGCATGTTCTACCTGGATCTGGACGAGCAAACCTGGCTGATGAGCCTGTCACGCTGGCTAGGGCGCTGGCGCCTGGCACCGCTCAGCTTTCGCCAGACCGACTACCTGCCAGCGCTGACCCAGCAGGGACAGACGCTGGCACAGGCCGCGCGCTTGATCGTCCGCCAGGCCACGGGGGATATGCCCGAAGGCCCGGTCCACCTGCTCACGCAACTGCGCTGCTGGGGGCTGTCGTTCAACCCGGTGAGTTTCTATTTCTGCCATGACCGCGACGCGAACCTGGTGGCGATCCTGCTGGAAGTACGAAACACCCCCTGGCGTGAACGCTTCCACTACGTGCTGCCGGTGCACGACAACCTCGGCACACCCTTCACGGTGGCGAAGGCCTTCCACGTGTCGCCGTTCATGCCACTGGACATGGACTATCGCTTTCGCTTCTCCCTGGATGCGCAACATATACGTATCCATATGGAGAACCGGCAACACGAGCGCACGGTGTTCAAGGCAGACCTCGCCTTGCAGCGCCAGCCTTTGGACCGCGCCGGCCTGCATCGATACATCCTGGCCTTCCCGTGGATGAGCCTGCGCACCCTCTCGGCTATCTACTGGCAGGCACTGCGCCTGCTGTTCAAACGCACCCCCATCCATGACCACACTGCCCGCCAGAATCACTTGGCGCTCGGCCACTCCTGCGAGGACACGAATGATGTCGAATCACACCCTGAGCGTTAGCAAGTTCGCCGGCCTTGCGCCGTTGCTCGGCGGTCTGGCACGAAGCGCCGTGCTCGCCCAAATGGGCAAGCTGCGCCACGGTCACTTGCGCCTGCTGTGCCACGGCCAGCAGTGGAGTTTTGGCGATACCGAGAGCCCGTTGCAGGCCGAGGTGGAGGTGCTCGATGACGCCACCTGGAGCCTGATCGCCGGCAATGGCTCGATCGGTGCTGGCGAAGCCTACATCCACGGCTATTGGCGCAGCCCGGACCTTGCGCGGGTGACGCGCCTGTTCGTCGCCAACCTTGAAGTGCTCGACGCGCTCGAGGGCGGCCTGGCGCGCCTCGGCCGCCCTGCCCTGCGGCTGCTGCACCGGCTCAACCGCAATAGCAGGCGCGGTGCCCGACGCAACATTCTGGCGCACTACGACCTCGGCAACGCCCTGTTCGAGCGGCTGCTGGACCCCACCATGATGTATTCGGCAGCCCAGTTCGAGCATCCCGGGCAGACACTGGAACACGCTCAGGTGAACAAGCTGGAGCGCATCTGCCAGAAACTTGAGCTATGCCCTGACGATCACCTGCTGGAAATTGGCTGCGGTTGGGGCTCCCTGGCGATTCACGCCGCCACCCGATACGGCTGCAGGGTTACCACCACCACCCTCTCCGAAGCGCAGTACAGCCATACCCTGGACCGCGTTCGGGCGCTGGGCCTGGAGCAGCGCATAACGGTACTTCGCGAGGACTACCGCGACCTGGAAGGCCGTTTCGACAAACTGGTATCGATCGAGATGATCGAAGCGGTCGGCCATCGTTATCTGCCGGTGTACTTCCGCCAGTGTGCCGCGCTGCTCAAGCCCGATGGCCTGATGCTGCTGCAAGCCATCACCATTCGCGACCAGCGCTACGACCAGGCACGCCGCTCGGTGGACTTCATCCAGCGCTACATTTTCCCCGGAGGCGCCCTGCCTTCGCTGAGCGTGATGCTCGACACTGCCAGCCGGCACACTGCGCTGAACCTTGTACATATGGAGGATTTCGGCCAGGACTACGCCCTCACCCTGCAGCATTGGCGGGAAAACCTGCGTCAGGCACGCACGGCGCTGGCCGACCTGGGCTACGACGACATGTTCCAGCGCCTGTGGGAATTCTACTTGTGCTACTGCCAAGGCGGCTTCGAGGAGCGCGCCATCGGCGTTGCCCACCTGCTGTTGGCCGCGCCCCAGGCACGTCGTGCGCCCTTGCCAGGCCATGCCTGATGCACGGCGGCAGGCTGGTCGCCAATGCCCTTTGGTTGCAGGTCGGCTGGTGGGCCTGCGTACTGGGTGCAGAACGGCCCTGGCTCTTGCTGCTGGTGATCCTCGGCCTGGGCGTGCACCTGCGCCTGAGCCGAGACGTCAGCGGCGAGTTCAAGGCGCTGTGGCGCGTTACCTTGGCCGGCTCCCTGCTCGATACGGTGCTGGGAGCGCTGGGGGTATTCGCGTTCGATGCCTGGCCGCTGCCACCGTGGCTCGCGCTGCTGTGGCTGGTGCTGGCCAGCGGCATGCGCCACAGCCTGGCATGGATCGCCAGGGACTGGCGGCTCGGTGCACTGCTGGGCGCAATCAGCGGCCCACTGGCTTACTTGGCGGGCGCCAGGCTGGCCGGGGTGGGATTACCTTTGGGCACGCTGGAAACCGGCCTGCTACTGGCGCCCATCTGGGCCTTCACCTTGCCCCTGCTCTTGCGCCTGGCGGCGTGGCGCTGACCTGCGGCATCGCTCAGAGCAATAGCGCACCTGTTCCCAGCAGCGCGCCCAGCGCTTGCGCCAGTTGAACGGCAGGCCACAGACCACACAGATCTTGCTGGGCAACAGGCTCTTTTTCATATCGGCTGCCCGGCATCCAGTCGCGCCAACAATGACTGGCCGCGTTGCCATACGGCATCGCGACGGCTGGCCGACATGCCATCGAGCCCAAGATAGGCCAGCGCCAGCCGCGGGTTAGCCGAAAGCACGGTGCGATGGCGAATGAGAAAATGCCAGTACAGGGCATTGAACGGGCAAGCATCCTCCTCGGTTACCTGGCCAACCCGGTAACTGCAAGACGCGCAATGGTCGGACATGCGCTGGATGTAACGACCACTCGCACAGTAGGGCTTGGACCCAAGGTAGCCACCGTCGGCATGCATCACCATGCCAAGCGTGTTGGGCAGCTCGACCCAGTCGAAAGCGTCCATGTAGACCGCCAGATACCACTCACAAATCGCCGTCGGCACGATACCGGCCAGCAAGGCGAAGTTTCCGGTCACCATCAGCCGCTGGATGTGGTGCGCGTAACCCAGCCGCAAGGTCTGCCCGATGGCTTGCGCCATGCAGCGCATACGGGTTTGCCCGGTCCAGTAGAATTCCGGCAACGCCCGCTCGTTGCCCAGGTGATTGAGCCCGGCGTACTCCGGCATGCGCAGCCAATAGATCCCGCGCACATACTCGCGCCAGCCTATCAGTTGGCGGATGAAGCCTTCGGCTGCATTGAGCGGCACTCGCCGCTCGCGCCACGCCCTGTCGACGTCTTCACACAGGCTACGCACATCCAGAAGCCCGATGTTGAGCGCTGCACTGATACGTGCATGAAACAGATACGGCTCGCCCTCGGCCATCGCATCCTGGTAGTCCCCGAAAGCCGCCAGGCCAAACTCTAGAAAGTGTTGCCAGAGCTGCTGGGCCTGGGCATGGGTTACTGGATAGTCGAAGCCGTCGGTGGCCCCGTAGTGGTCGCTGAAGCGCTGACCTACCAGCGCCTGCACCGCTGCTGTGATCTCGTCCTGCGCAAAATGCGCAGCGAATGGGCCACGTAGCTGACGCGGCAACGGCTTGCGATTGTCGGCATCGAAATTCCAGGC
Organism: Pseudomonas sp. RW3S2; assembly: GCF_014268955.1. Taxonomy (NCBI): domain Bacteria; kingdom Pseudomonadati; phylum Pseudomonadota; class Gammaproteobacteria; order Pseudomonadales; family Pseudomonadaceae; genus Pseudomonas; species Pseudomonas sp. RW3S2. The sequence goes on from NZ_JABWRM010000007.1 coordinate 110,901, forward strand.
TCCACCTGCCGGGCTGCCATCGAGCTCCATCAGCAGGCCGGTGCGCTTGCGCATGCCACGGTAGAAGTGCTCCATGCGCAGTTGGCGCCGCTCAGCGGCCCAGCGCCCAAAGGCTTCGCGCGAGCACAGAAAACGCCGGTCACGGTGCCACACCAGCGGCAACCCGGCATCACGCAATGCCTGCTCCAGACGCCACTCGCCGCACTCGGTCAGGTGGATCTGCGTGGCGCCCAAGGCCTGTTGCCAGCGACACAACTCGCCAACGATGCTGCCGCTGTTGCCTGCAGCATCGAGCTCGACATAGTGCACTTGCCAACCCCGCTCGCGCAGGCACCGAGCGAAGTGCCGCATGGCGCTGAAAATCAGAACGATCTTCAGTGGATGGTGCGGCACGTACCGGGCCTCACCCTCCACCTCCGCCATCAAGATAGCGTCACGGGCAGGATCGAGAGCGCTCAGGCTCGCCAGGTCGAACGACAGCTGGTCACCCAGCACCAGGCCCAGGCGCATCGTTTCGCCTACCACTGGCTGGCGAGCGTTATCGGGACGCGCAGTGGTTCGATGGGGCCGTCACGTTGCCCGCACATCTCATCATGTACCACGTGCTGCACCAGCGTGCAGGGCACGGATGGCAGGCCCGTCAGCAACTGGCGTAGCTCGGTGGTGGAGCGCACGCGCAGGGGCTGCCCATGGGCATCGTTGAGAGTCACGGGGCCAGCGTCGGTCAAGGCACGCAGGAGGTAGAAGCCGCCCTCCAGCGACAGCAGTTCCAGCGCCTTCGCTTCGCCGGTCGTGACCCATTGAAACAGCGTGACCAGGTTCACGGCGTACTCTCCGGGAGGCGGCGGAAGAATAGGGTGATCTGGCCGATTTCCACGCCCAGCTTGCTCATACTCGAGCGATTGATCAGGGTGTCGTCATCCATCAGGTACATCCAGTCGTCCAGGTCCACTTGCCAGTTACGCCCATCGACAGGCAGGTCAAGCTGATAACGCCAGCGCAACGCGTTACCCGCCACTTCCCCCCTCGCCTCGCCAATGACGTCCCCCGCCGTTCCGCGCCAGCGGCCAGGGCCGTCGGGCACCAACCGCCAGGTGCGTTCCTGACGGGTGCCATCGCTGTACAGAAAATGTTCTTCGAGGATCAGATGCTCACCTTCACGACGGCTATCGATGCGCACATGAAAGCGCTTGATTACCTCACCGGAGCGCTTCTGGAACATCCCCCAGGCCTGTACCGGCCGCGAGAAGAACGCCACCAGGTCGAGCTTCGGCTGCTCCTGGGCATAGCGTTCGACCCCGACATTGCCACAGCTGCCCAGAAGCAGACACAACGCCAGCAACAGTGCTTTGTACATATTCAGCGTCCTCGTTCACTGCCAGCCAGCCCGAGCAGGCGCTGACGCAGTTGTGGATCCCTGGCACGTGGATCGAGCCAGATGGCAAAGAACGCCCGGGCAAAGGCCGGGTCAGTGATTTCGCGGCTCAATTCACCGTCGACGTAAAAGCGGCACCCCTGCCCCGGCAGGTACAAGCCTGTAATTCGCATCCCGGGGCGCACGTCCACGAATGCCGCTTCAAGCGCCTGGGTCCAAGCCGGGCGTTGCTGCGGCGCAATGCCGCCAGCGTTGAGACGATGCATTTCCTCGAGGCTGGCCTGTACCAGCGTGTCCTTGGACAACGACCGGTGATAGAGAAGCTCGAGGGCGAACGGCTGGTTCCAGTCCAGCGCCGGCCCCAGCGTCCATAGCTGGGCGGTGTAAAGACGCAGGCCGAACCAAGTGAACTCACCCGCACCCAACCGCTGCGCACCGGGCAACTGCGAGCGCCAGTCCGCCGTCGCCGAAAACGCAACGATCAGCAGGCAAAGGCACGTCCAACGAGCACGGTGAACCATATTGACCTCAAGCGCGGCCCAATACTGTACAAAGATAGCATGATGTACAGATATTTTATTGGCATGTACAGTTTTTTGCCATTCGCCTCCAAGCCACGGGCACAGTCGTTGGTCGCAGCCGAAATCGAAAAGAGCTGCCGGTCGAGCTATCCGGTCAAAACGTTCGCACTTATTTGCCTGCGCGGTAGTCGTAGGTCTGAATACCACTTCGCCTACCGGAGCTCCCATGCCCATGACCCGCGCCTGCCAACAGCTCGCTCTGGAGCAGAATCGCCGGCTGTTCGCCAGCGCCTATGAACTCGACCGCGCAGCCTTTGCCCTACTCGAAGGCGTCGGGCTCGACGCCTTCGACTTCGGCCATTACCAGGAGCTGCGGCGCAAGGCAGCCGAGCGTTATCAGGAGGCCATCGAGCATCTGGCCCTCCTTGAGGGCAACCGCTCATCGCCAAAGTGAGCGCCAGCCTATAATCTGCGCCCAGTGCCCGGCGATTCGCCCCAGGCCATTTCCAGGTCCGTATAAGGCTGATGCCATGAAGTCGTCCAGCAAACCGTCCCTCGCCTCGCCGCACAATCCGGCGCTCAGCCCCAGCCATCTGGATTTCCCCGTGGTCGGCATCGGCGCCTCGGCCGGCGGCCTGGAAGCGATCCGCCGGTTCTTCCGGCACGCCCCGGACGACTCCGGCATGGCGTTCGTTGTCGTCCTGCACCTCTCCCCCCATCACCAGAGCCAGGCTGACCGGATCATCCAGGCGGTCACCCGCATGCCGGTACGCCAGGTCAGCGAGCCGGTGCCGATCGAACGCAACCATGTCTACGTGATCTCGCCAGCCAATCGCCTCTCGACCAACGACGGCTACCTGCGGGTCAGCCCAGCCAAGCGCGGCCGCGGCGATCATGTGGCCATCGACCTGTTCTTTCGCGACCTGGCCGACGTGCACAAGGACCATGCATTCTGCGTGGTGCTCTCGGGAACCGGCAGCGACGGCGCCGTAGGCCTGTCGCGCATCAAGGAACAAGGTGGCGTGACCCTGGTGCAGGCACCCGATGATGCCGAGTACCCCGACATGCCCCGTGCGGCGCTGGCCACCGGCATGGTTGACCTGCTGCTGCCAGTAGCTGAAATGCCTGCGCGCCTGGTCGAGTTGTGGCGCACGGCGCGGCAGGTGAAACTGCCGGAAATCGAAGACGACAGCCTGCCGCCGCCATTGGGAGAGCGCGAGGGTGATCCGGCGGCGAGCGACCCGCTGCTGGATGAGATCCTGCTGACGCTGCAAGGCGAGACCGGACACGACTTCAGCCACTACAAGCGCGCCACCGTACTGCGCCGCCTGGAACGCCGCCTGCATGTCACCGGCCAGACAGAGCTGGCCGGCTATCTCGACTTCCTGCAGCACCACCCGGAGGAGTCGCGGGCACTGCTGGCCGACATGCTGATCGGAGTGACCAACTTCTTCCGCGATCGCGAGGCGTTCGAGGCGTTGCAGCGCCATGTGATGCCGGGCCTGGTCAACAAGGATGCCAGTGAAGAGTCCGCGCACGAGGTACGCCTCTGGTCAGCAGGCTGCTCCACCGGCGAGGAGGCCTATAGCCTGGCGATGCTGGTGACCGAGCAGTTGGCGGTGGAACAGCGCAGCGCCCAAGTACAGGTATTCGCCACCGACCTCGACGAACGCGCCATCAACATCGGTCGCGCCGGCCGGTATCCGGACGCCATCGCCACCGACGTGTCGGCGGCACGCCTGCGCCAGTTCTTCATCAAGGAGGACCAGCACTTGCGGGTGTGCAAGGAAATCAGGGAAAAGGTCCTGTTCGCCCGTCACAACCTGCTGTCCGATCCGCCATTCTCCCAGCTCGACCTGATCGTCTGCCGCAACCTGCTGATCTACCTGGACCGCGAGGTGCAGCGCGATATCCTGCGCCTGTTCCATTTCGCCCTGCGTCCGGGCGGCCATCTGTTCCTTGGCAGCTCCGAGTCGACGGACCTTGCGGCCGACCTGTTCGTCGCCGTGGACAAACGCAACCGCATCTTCCGCGCCCGGGAAGTGCAGACCACCAGCCATCCGCCGCGCCTGCAGGCCCCGGAGCCTGCGCTCGCACCACCGGCCCGCGCACGCAGCAGTCGCCGCTTGTCCTACGCCGAGATCCATCACCGCGCCCTCGCCCGCTGCACGCCGCCCAGCCTGGTGATCGATACCGAGGGCAATATCCTGCACATGAGTGAAGGTGTCGGGCGCTTCCTGCACCACGCCGGTGGCGAGCTCAGCCACAACCTGCTCAGCCTGATCATCGCGCCGTTGCGACCGGCCTTGCGCAGTACCTTGCTGCAGGCGCAAGGCAGCGGCCAGGCGGTGACCTCGCGCAGTGTCTCGGTCAGCCTCGACGAACATCCCACGGCCGTGCAAATCCTGGTGCAGCCGCACCAGGACGACCCCAGTGGCACCGACTGCCTGCTGGTGGTGTTCCAGGCGATCGAAGTCGACAGCAGCGCCAGTACCAGCGCCGCCGTCGAGCAGACCGAAGGCATGGTGTTGAGCAACCTGGAGCGCGAACTGCATCGCACGCGGCTGCAACTGCAGGAGACCATTGAGCAATCGGAGTTTTCCAGCCAGGAGTTGACTGCCTCCAACGAGGAAATGCAAGCGATCAACGAGGAGCTGCGTTCGGCCAGCGAGGAACTGGAAACCAGCAAGGAAGAGCTGCAGTCGATCAACGAAGAATTGCTGACGGTCAACTACGAGCTCAAGACCAAGGTCGAGGAGACCGACAAGGTCAACGACTACCTCAGCAACCTGATCGCCTCGACCGACATCGCCACGGTCTTCGTCGACCGCAACCTGTGCATCCGCTGGTTCACGCCCCGCGCCGCGGACATCTTCAGCATGCTGCCGGTGGACACCGGGCGCTCGCTACTCGATATCACCCATCGTCTCGACTACCCTGGCCTGGCCGACGACGCCCGTGCGGTGGTCGAGCGCGAGACCACTATCGAACGCGAGGTGGTCGGCCACAACCAGCACTGGTACCTGGCCCGCTTGCTGCCCTACCGGGCGAGCGAGCGCAATGTCGATGGCACCGTACTGACCTTCATCGACATCAGCCAGAGCCGCGCCGCGGAGGAACGCTTGCGCCAGGGCGAGGAACGCATGCGTCTGGTAGCGGAAAGCACCCATGACTTCGCCATCATCCTGCTTGATGAACAAGGCCTGATCACTGACTGGAATACCGGTGCCGCGCTGATTTTCGGCTATGGCAAGGACGAAGTCCTCGGCCACCACTACCAACTGATCTTCACCGAGCAGGACCAGGCCAGCGGTGTGCCAGAGCGCGAGCTGCGCAGCGCCCGCCTCCATGGCCGCGGCCAGGACGAGCGCTGGCACGTGCGCAAGGATGGCAGCCGCTTCTACTGCAGCGGCGAAGTGTCCCGCCTCAAGGGCAGCAGCCTGCGCGGCTACGTGAAGATCGCCCGCGACCTCACCGGCCACAAGCGCCTGCACGACGAACAGAGCAAGCAACTGGCCGAGTCGCAGAGCAGCAGCCACATGAAGGACGAGTTCTTCGCCGTCATGTCCCACGAACTCAAGCACCCGCTGAACCTGATCCAGCTCAACGCCGAGATCCTGCGGCGCTCGCCCTCGGTGAAGTCCGCCAGTGCCGCCAGCAAGGCGGTCGGGATCATCTGTGATGCGGTATCCAGTCAGGCACGAATCATCGACGACCTGCTCGATGTCGCCCGCATCCGCACCGGCAAGCTCAAGCTCAAGACCGAGGTGATCGACCTGTGCGCAGTGCTGCAGGGGATCCATGCGGTGGTGCTCAACGAGCAGCATCCTTGCACCGTGCGCCTGGTGTTGCCGGCCGATGGCGCGCCCGTTCACGTCGAGGCCGATGGCACGCGGCTCGAGCAGATCATCTGGAACCTCCTGAACAACGCCTTGAAGTTCAGCCCCGCAGGCACCGAGATTCGCGTGGTGCTCGCCAGGCGAGACAGCCAGGCCCAGCTAGAGGTGATCGACCAGGGCGTGGGGCTGACCGAGGATAGCCTCGAGAGCGTTTTCGAGCTGTTCACCCAGGCCGCACCGCAGTTGTCCGGCAACAGCCGCGAAGGGCTGGGTATCGGCCTGTCGCTGGTGCGCCAGTTGGTCGAGGCCCATGGCGGGACGGTCGCGGCGTATTCTGCGGGGCTTGGTTGCGGTACCACCTTCACCGTCTCCCTACCGTTGTGCGCGCCCGAGCGCCAGGCCACGCCAGATGCTCCCGAGCAGGCCAGCGACGGACGCCTGGATGGTATCAAGGTGCTGCTGGTAGACGACTCGAAGGAAATCCTCGAGGTCATGCAGCAGTTGCTGGAGATGGAAGGTGCGAACGTCGAGGCCTACAGCGACCCGCAAGCAGCGCTCGAGGCCGCCGCCGACGGACGCTACGAGATCATCCTGTCCGATATCGGCATGCCGGTAATGGACGGTCATGCCCTGATCAAGGCGCTACGGGGCCTGGAACACCTGCGCTACACACCGGCCATTGCCCTGACCGGCTACGGCGCCAGCGCCGACCAGTACCGCTCACGCCAGTCGGGCTTCGACCGCCACCTGAACAAACCGGTGGGCTATGACGACCTGGTCGAGGCCATAGAGACACTGTGCGGGTCGGTGCCCTATTGAACGGGCTCAGCACCGCTGAAGGCCACTCCCTGCACTGCTGTTGTTCACCCGCTAAATGTTTGTCCGGCGGTCCTTCAGGCAACTGGTCTGGAAATCCGAGAATCTTTGCAGTGCGATGACTCGCGCCCTAGTCACAACTGAACACAGGCGTTCCTGTGTTCGACCAGAGGTACACCGTCATGGTTGATAAAAGCGACTGACCTACCTGCCCAGGAGACCGACCATGAGCGACCCCAATCATCCAGATCCTTATGTCGATGAAGTCCCACACGATCCCGGCGAGAAGATACCTGCGCCCAATCCCCAACAAGAGGCACCCGAATGGCCGGAAGGCCAGGTCGCCCCAGAAGAGCAATCCCACGGCTGAAGGCCCGGCGCTTTCCAGGTAGCGCCACTCGTCAATCCTGCTGAACCCTCTCGATCCGCCACGGGTCGCTACTGATGAGTACATCAATACAGGGGGCTGTGGTGAGCGAGATCCGCATTGGTATTTCCGGTTGGCGCTATGGCCCATGGCGCAAGGACTTCTACCCCAAGGGGCTGCGCCAGGACGACGAGCTGGCGTTTGCCTCGCGGGCGGTCAACAGCATCGAGATCAATGGCTCGTTCTATGCGCTGCAGACTCCGGAACGCTACGACCGCTGGCGTGACGAGACGCCAGAGGATTTCGTGTTCTCGGTCAAGGCCCCACGCTATATCACCCATGTGCGCAGGCTTCGCGAGATCGACGAAGCGCTGGCCAACTTCTTCGCGTCGGGCCCGCTGCTGCTGGGTGACAAACTTGGGCCTTTCCTCTGGCAGTTTCCCCCTAACCTGAAATTCGACGTGCAGCGCTTCAGCGACTTTCTGGCCAAGCTCCCGCATGACCGCTCTGCCGCCCGCCGCCTTGCCCGCCAGGCCGCCGAGCGCCTGCAAGGCAACGGTGGGGCGACCGTCAAGGGCAACTCACGCCTGCGCCACGCCGTGGAAATCCGCCACCCCAGTTTCCTCTGCGATACCTTCATCGACCTGCTGCGCAAACACAAGGTCGCCCTGGTGGTCGCCGACAGCGCGGGCAAATGGCCCTATGTCGAGGAAGTCACGGCCGATTTCATGTACCTGCGCCTGCATGGCGATGTCGAGCTCTACAGCAGCGGCTATACCGCCAGCGCGCTGCGCCGCTGGCGTATGCGTATCCAGGCCTGGGCTGCGGGCGGCCAGCCGGAGGATGCCCAGCGCGTCGTGCGCCGCGCCCCGGCAAAGCGCGCTTCCCGTGACGTGTACTGCTACTTCGACAATGACCAGAAAGTGCATGCCCCGTACGATGCCCGTCGCCTGCTTGGCAAGCTCGGCCTTGACGGCGAATTGGTGACAGAGCCCGGCGTCGATCCGCAGGAGCCGCTATGAACGGAACTTTGCCCGCCCCCCGCTGCATCATCGACAAGGTGACCGCCGTGCACCGCCTGACGGTGCTGACCCTCAACGTGCACAAGGGTTTCACCCTGTTCAACCGCCGTTTCATCCTGCCGGAGCTGCGTGAGGCGGTACGCGCTACCGGGGCCGACCTGGTGTTCCTGCAGGAGGTACACGGCAGCCATCAGCAGCATGCCGAGCGCCACCCGACCTGGCCGACGGCACCTCAGTACGAATTCCTCGCCGACAGCATGTGGCCGCAGTTCGCCTACGGACGCAACGCGCTCTATCCCCATGGCGACCATGGCAACGCCCTGCTGTCCAAGTTTCCGATCCGCGCCCACGACAACCTTGACGTCACGATCCACGGCAACGAAGAACGCGGCCTGCTGCATTGCCAGCTCGAAGTGCCCGGCCATGAGCAGGTGCACGCGATCTGCGTGCACCTGGGTCTGCGCGAAGAGCACCGCCAGCGGCAAGTCGGCCTGCTGCTGGCGTTGCTCGACAGCCTGCCGTCGGGCGAGCCGGTCATCGTCGCTGGCGATTTCAACGACTGGCGTCTGAAAGCAGATGTGCGCCTCTCGAGGCATCTGGTCGAAGCCTTCGGCAAGCCGGCGCGCAGCTTTCCCGCCCGCCTGCCGCTGCTGCGCCTGGATCGCATCTACCTGCGCAACGCACAGGCCGGCGAAGCCCGGGTGCTGTCCAGATACCCGTGGACGCACCTCTCCGACCACGCCCCGCTGGTAGCGCAGGTGACGCTATGAAGCTGTCCTGGAGCGACGGCAACCACGTCCAGTTGCTGATCAATGGCGAGCAGTACTATCCACGCGTGTTCGAGGCCATGGCACAGGCGCGCGAGGAGATTCTCCTGGAAACCTTCATCATCTACGACGACAAGGTCGGCCAGCCCTTGCGCCAGGCCCTGATCGACGCCGCACGGCGTGGGGTAAGGGTCGAGGTGGCCGTGGACGGTTACGGCACCGCCGACCTGCCCGACGAGTTCATCGCCTCGATGACTGCGGCCGGGGTCCGTTTCCATTCGTTCGATCCGCAACCACGGCTGGCCGGCATGCGCACCAACCTGTTCCGTCGCCTGCACCGCAAGATCCTGGTGATCGACGGACAGCGCGCGTTCATCGGCGGTCTCAATTACAGCGCCGACCACCTTGGCGATTTCGGCCCGCAGGCCAAGCAGGACTATGCCGTGGAGGTCGTCGGCCCTGTGGTGGGCCAGCTTCACGCGTCCTCCTGCCGATTGCTCGCCCCCGTGCTGGACGCCGCCAGTCGAATCCAACCGAGCGGTATCGCTGCAGGCCCGGCCAGTGCCGTGCTGGTGGAACGCGACAACCGGCGCCATCGCAACGATATCGAAGTCTGCTACCTGCAGGCCATCCGTGAAGCCAGGCAGCGTATCGTCGTGGCCAACGCCTACTTCTTCCCCGGCTACCGCCTGCTGCGCGAGCTGCGCAACGCCGCTCGGCGCGGGGTCGAGGTAACCCTGATCCTCCAGGGGCAGCCAGACATGCGCTGGGTCCGCACACTCTCCCGGCTGCTCTACAACTACCTGTTGCGCGACGATGTGCGCATCCACGAATACTGCCAGCGCCCGCTGCACGGCAAGGTGGCGTTGGTGGACGACGACTGGTCCACGGTGGGGTCGAGCAACCTCGACCCGCTGAGCCTGTCGTTCAACCTCGAAGCCAACCTGCTGATCCGCGACCGTGCGTTCAACGATCTGCTCTACCAGCACTTGAGCGCACTGACCCGCGAGCAGTGCAAGGCCGTGACGCTGGAGCGCATGGTGCGTGGCTACTGGTGGCGCGCCCCGTTGGTCTTCCTGGGCTTCCACATCACCCGCTATTTCCCGCGCATCGCTGGCTGGTTTCCGGCACACCGGCAACGCCTGCAGTCGCTGCAAAGCGAAAGCGAGGCTCCGGCCGACTACCAAGAGGGCAAGACCTGATGGCCACGGCACGCTGGAAGACCTGGGGCAAACGCCTGCTGACCGTGCTGTTCCTGGTGTTGATCCCGGTACTGCTGTTCACCCTGGCGCGCAACCTGGACTGGAACGAAGTCAGCCAGTCGCTACGGGCCTACCGGCCCTCGACCCTGGTGCTGGGGTTGCTGCTGGCTCTGTGCAGCTACCTGGTGTTCGCCAGCTACGACCTGCTCGCCCGCGCCTATACCGGACACCGCCTGCCGGCCCGGCAGGTACTGCCGGTAGCATTCGTCTGCTATGCATTCAACCTCAATTTCACCACCTGGGTCGGTGGCGTAGCCCTGCGTTACCGCCTGTACGGCAGGCTGGGCCTGGACACCCCGACCATCACCCGCATCCTCACCCTGGGGCTGCTGACCAACTGGATGGGCTACCTGCTGTTGGCCGGCATCGTATTCGCCTTGGGCTTGGTCAAGCTGCCGCAGAGCTGGACGGTAGGCGCTGGCGGCCTGCGCCTGATCGGCGTCCTGATGATCGTGGTCGCGTTGGCCTATCTGTTCGCCTGCGCCTTCGCCAAGCGGCGCACGTGGGACCTGCGCGGGCATGAAGTCACCCTGCCGAGCCTGCGCCTGGCGTTGTGCCAAGTGGCCCTGGGCGCAAGCAACTGGGCGCTGATGGCGGCGTTGATCCATCTGCTGCTGCCACCGGAGCTGTTCTATCCCTCGGTGCTGGGTGTGTTGCTGATCAGTTGCGTGGCGGGCGTGGTCGCCCATATACCCGCCGGGCTCGGCGTGCTGGAGGCCGTGTTCCTCGCCCTGCTTCACGGCCAGCTCGGCCAGGGCACGCTGGTGGCCGCACTGCTGGGCTATCGAACGTTGTACTACCTGATCCCGCTGCTGTTGGCGGTGGTCACCTACCTGATCCTCGAAAAACGCGCCAAGGCCTTGCGCCGACAGGCCGGGCCAGCCCTCGACAAGCGCTGATGGGCCAGGCGCGGAGCGATTGCGAACACAGCCACGGTGCCTGGCCGCCCCATTGACGCACAGGAGAACTGTCCAACTTTTCGGGGGCAGTCCATCCCTGTGGGAGCAGGCCTGCCCGCGAAGAAAGACGCCGCAATCTCAAGGATTGCTCACCACTGCCAGCCAATCGGCAAAGCGCTCCACCTTCGACAACCCGCGCTTGTCACCCGGCACCTCCATCCAGTAGCCATAAGGCCCGATCACCTCCACCGGGGTGATCGGCAGCAGGCTGCCGCTGGCCAGCTCACGCTCGATCATCTGCCGGTCGATCACCGCCAGGCCGCCGCCGGCCAGGGCGGTGTGGATCACCTGGTCGAGGGTGCCGAACTCGATGCCGCAGTCGGCATCGACATCGCTGCGCCCTGTGGCGGCCAGCCAGTTCTCCCACACCCGCAGGCGGCGGCCTTCGTGGAGGATGTGCAGCAGCGGGTGATCACGCAGACAAGGCTCACGGCCATCCTGGAACAGCTCGGGGCTGGCCACGGCGATGTGCCGTTCCATCACCAGCAAACGGCGATTGCCCGTGCCCTCGCCTTCACGGCTGAACAGGATGCGGCAGTCGAGTTCGCCGGGGTGCTCGTCATCACGCTGGCTGGTGACGCTGAGGCTGATGTCCGGGTAGCGCTGCATGAAGCCGCGCAGGCGTGGCGATAGCCAGCGGGTGGCCCAGGTCGGTGGCGCAAGGATACGCAGGCGCTGGCGCAGATTCGGCACGCGCACCGCCTCCAGCGCCCGCTCGATGCGATCGAACGCCTCGCCCAGGTGCGGGGCCAGGGCGTTGCCTGCCTCGGTCAGGGTCAGGCCACGCGGGCCGCGGACGAACAGCACGACGCCCAGGTAATCCTCCAACTGCTTGATCTGTCGGCTGATGGCGCCCTGGGTGACGTTCAGCGCATCGGCGGCGCGATTGAAGCTGCGGTGGCGAGCAACTTCCTCGAAGACCTTGAGCATGTTCAAAGGCGGCAGGGTGCGCATGGTGGGGCTCTGCTGATCGTTGTTTTTGTAGGGCGATTCTACAGGGGCGCGACTGCCTGCAAACATGCGTTTTTCTCGGGTTACCGCTGCGTAATGCTCGTTTGTGCCGGGGCACGGGCGTTGGATAGGGTCGCCCCAATCGCGGGCTTGTCCCGCGATTGGGCCGCACAGCGGCCCCGATAACGACAAGAAACCACCAAAGGTGCCCCCACCCATGCCCGCACTTCCGTTGCGTCACACCCTGCTTCCCGTCCTGCTGACCCTCAGCGCCGCAGCCCAGGCTGTGCCGATCACCGAGAACCTCGACGTCGGCGGCGCGATCCGCGCACGCTTTGACCACGACCCGGACCGCAAGATCGACAAGGCCGGCCTGGACACCATCATGCTGCGCGCCAACTACGACTCGGAGAGCTGGATCGGCGCAGTGCGCTATCGCTTCTATGGCAAGGCCTACCCCTACCAGTACACCGACAAGGTCGGCGATATCCAGTTCGCCGAGTACGCCTGGGTCGGCTATAAGTTCGACGAGAACCGCCAGGTCCAGGTCGGCCTGAACAAGATCCCCTTCGGCCTGCAGCCGTATTTCGGCAGCACCTTCTACGAGACCCTGGGCAACGTGATCGGGCTTGAGGACGTCGAGGCGGTAGGCGCCAAGTACATCCACCAGCAAGGCGACTGGAACCTGCAACTGGGTCTCTACGGACGCCCCGCCTGGCCTGGCCGCGGCACCAGCAACGGCACCACCTACTCCAGCGTGGTGACCTCGGCCGACGACTATGTCGCCAACGGCAGCCGCAACCAGGAGCGGCAGATCGCCGTGGCGCGCCTGGCGCGCTCGTTCAAGCTCGGCGACTGGCAATCGGAGGCCGGCATCTCGGGCCTGACCTCGCGCCTGGAAAACCGCGACACCCACGACGACGGCCGACGCAACGTGATCGGCGTGCACTATCTGGGCAAGAACGGCCCCTGGGGCGTGCAGATGCTTGCCGCGCGCCAGCAGATGTCGCCACGCAACCCGGACAACAGCGAGCGAGTGACCTTCGGTGGCTACGACGGCACCTACAACGTCGCCAGTCGCGGTAACCTGTACGTCGGCGACCTCAGCTACAGCGTGCCCGGCACCTTTCTCGGCGACTGGATCAGCGGAGTCACGCTGTATGGCAACTACAGCCGCTTCGACAAGTCTGCATCCGGCTTCGACAGTTCCGAACGCTTCATCCTCGGCACCTCGTTCTCGGTGCGCAGCTTCTACATCGCGGTGGAGTGGCTGAACGGGCGCAACGATCCGTACATCGGCGGCAGCAGCTACACCGAAAGCCTCGCCCAGGGCGGCACCGACCATTGGGAGAACCAGCTGTACATGAACATCGGCTATTACTTCTGAAAACCCCGGGCCGCTGTGCGGCCCCACTCCCACCAGGAGACACGGCGAGTGAAACGCAAGATCCCGGCACTCAACGCCCTCAAAGCCTTCGAGGTGGCCGGCAGCACCGGCAGCTTCACCCGCGCCGCCGAACTGCTCAACGTCACCCAAAGCGCCGTCAGCCGCCAGGTGCGCCAGCTCGAGGAACAGCTTGGCGAATCGCTGTTGCAGCGCCGCCACCATCACCTGCAGCTCACCGACGCCGGGCGTACGCTGCTCAATGCCCTGCAGCAATCGTTCGACCGTATCGAGCTGACCGTACGCGGCATCCAGCAACGCCAGCACCCCACGCGCATCCGTCTCAACGCCCCGCCAACCTTCGCCAGCCGATGGCTGCTGCCGCGTCTTGGGCGCCTGCGCGAGGCGTGTCCGGGGCTAGAAGTGACACTCACCACCCAACTGCAGGACAACCTCGCGGAAATCGCCACGCTCGACTGCGCGATCCGTTTCGGCAATGGCGAATGGGACGGCCTGGACAGTTCGCTGCTGATGCACGAACGGCACATCGCGGTGTGTTCGCCGTCGCTGCTGGCCCAGCAGGAGGAGCGCCGGGTCGACCTGCATCACATGCCCCTGCTGCACGTGCTGGCCCGCGAGGACCAGCGCTTCCTGACCTGGCGCCACTGGCTGGACGCTGCCAGGATCCAGGGCGTTGACTTGCGTGGCGGCTATGAATTCGACCTGCTGGACATGGCCATCCGCGCCGCCATCGACGGGCTCGGCATCACCATCGCCGACCGGCAGATGGTCGCCAGGGAGCTGGCTGCCGGGCAACTGGTGCAGGTGCTGGACGTGCAGGTCGACGGCCACCAGTCGTACTGGTTCGTGACCCGACCGGACCAGCAATTGCCCGCGCATGTGGAGCAGTTTCGCGAGTGGCTGATGCAGGAGGTGTGGCTGGCCGAGCGCAACCTGGGTGGGCCATCGGAAGTGGCGGTCTGCGAATAGGCGCAGCCGCCATCGCGGGGCAAGTCGGGGCGCCGAACCGCCTACAACAGCCCCGCAACTCCTGAATACCGCTCCAGTTACCTGTTGAGCAACTGTCTTGCTCAAATCCAAGGCGTGCCCAATCCCTGTGGGAGCGGGTTTACCCGCGAAAAGAACACCGCGATGCATGGCACCGGCTAAGCCGGTGATCGCGGGATAAGCCCGCTCCCACCGGCATTGGGCAGGCCTCAGATTTTTGAGCAAGGCAGTTGTCCCCACAGGACTGAGCTGGTCTTTAGATTTTGAACGATGCAGTTGCTCCCATGTAACACCGCAGTATTCAGAAGTTGCAAAGCTGTTGCAGGCAGTTCGGCGCCCCGCTTGCCCGCGAAGCAGTCCCCACCCCCCCTCAAGTAACATGCGTTTTAAGCACATTACCCCCACGCATTAATCGTTTGTTCCCCGTCCCTCCCTGCGACAAATTGTTCGCCATAACCCACAAGAAAATCGCTGCGCCAGCGCCGCCCCGTGCCCGCTCGCCAGCCCTTGTGGGCCCGTTCACCCCGCAAGCGGACACCTTCATGCGTACAGAACACAACTTCATCGACGGTCGCTTCGTCGTCGCCCCCGAGCAACCCGCCCTGAGCGTGTTCGACCCGGCCACCGACGAGCAGGTCGGCAGCGTCAGCGCTGCCAGCCCTGCCCAGGCCATCCAGGCCGTCGAAGCCGCCAGCCGCGCCCAGCGCAGCTGGGCTGCCCTGCCCTCGATCGAGCGTGCCCAGCACCTGCGCCGCCTGGCCGACGCCCTCGAAGCCTGCGCCGACGACATCGGTGCAGCGCTGGCCTGCGAATCCGGCAAGGCCCCCGGCGAAGCCCGCAACGAGGCGCTGTACGCCGCCGAGATCACCCGTTACCACGCCGAATGGGCACGCCGCATCGAAGGCGAAGTGATCCCCAGCGACACCCGCGACGAAACCATCCTGCTCAAGCGCGAAGCCATCGGCGTGGTCGCCTGCCTGATCCCGTTCAACTACCCGGTCTACACCCTGCTGCGCAAGGTCGCCCCGGCGCTGATCGCCGGCAACACCGTGGTCGTGCGCCCAAGCAACAACACCCCACTGTCGGCCTTTGCCATCGCCCGCGCCGTGCAGCAGGCGCAATTGCCCGACGGGGTGATCAACATCCTGGCCATGCAGCACGATGTCGCCGCCACCCTCTGCACCCAGACGGCGGTCGGCATGATCACCCTCACCGGCAGCGTACGCGCCGGGCGCACGGTGCTCGAATACTGCAAGGCCAACATCGCCAAGCCGTCGCTGGAACTGGGTGGCAAGACCCCGGCCATCATCGAGCCCGATGCCGACCTGGAGGCCGCTGCCGCCGCCATCGTCGCCTCCAAGACCACCCACTGCGGCCAACTGTGCACCGCCATCGAGCGCGTCTATGTGCAGGCCAGCGTGCACCAGCGCTTCCTCACCCTGCTGCGCGACAAATTCGCCGCCGTGCGCATCGGCAACCGCGCCGAGGATGCCGCCTGCATGGGCCCGCTGATCAGTGCAGGCTCGCGCGAGGAGATCCACGCCAAGGTGCAGCGCGCCGTGGCGGCCGGGGCCCACATCGAAGCCGGCGGCTACCTGCCCGAGGGCCCGGGCAACTTCTACCCGGCCACGCTGCTCAGCGGCTGCCGCCAGGACATGGAGATCGTCCAGGAAGAGACCTTCGGCCCGGTGCTGCCGGTACTGGCCTACGACACCCTCGACCAAGCCCTGGCCATGGCCAACGACCACCAGTTCGGGCTGTCGTCGGTCCTTTACAGCGAGAACTACCGCAGCGCCATGAAGCTGGCCAACGCCATCGAAGCCGGCGAGCTGTACGTCAACCGCACCCCTGCCGACCCCTACCAGGGCTACCACGCCGGCTGGAAACGCTCGGGGTTGGGCGGCGATGACGGCAAGCACGGCATGCTCGAATTCACCCAGACCCGCCTGGTGGTCCTCAAGTACTGACCCGCGCAGGACACGCTGCCTGCGTGCCCTGCTCCACTGTCCTGCGACAACCCCGACGACAGATCCGCCCACGAGAACAACAATGAAAAAAACAATAAATACCGAGGCGCTCAGCGTGCCCAGCACTTCTGCCAACTTCTCGCGCTACCTGCAACTGGCCCTGCTGGTGCTGGCGGCCGGCGCCATCTACCCGATGCTGTACCTGCGCCAGGTGTACCAGAGCACCATGCTCGAGGCGCTGTCGATCAGCAACAGCGAGCTGGGCTACCTGTACTCGATCCTCGGCACCGCCTTCCTGGTCAGCT
Organism: Pseudomonas sp. RW3S2; assembly: GCF_014268955.1. Taxonomy (NCBI): domain Bacteria; kingdom Pseudomonadati; phylum Pseudomonadota; class Gammaproteobacteria; order Pseudomonadales; family Pseudomonadaceae; genus Pseudomonas; species Pseudomonas sp. RW3S2. The sequence continues at coordinate 127,444 of NZ_JABWRM010000007.1, forward strand.
ACCTGCCCAGCGGCTGGCTCGCCGACCGCATTTCACCGCGCTTCCTGATCAGCTTCTCGCTGGTCGGCACCGGCCTGCTCGGCGTCTGGTACGCCCAGTTGCCAGGCTTCGAAGCGCTGCTGGCGATCTTCTGCGGCTTTGGCATCACCACCGGCCTGACCTTCTGGGCCTCGCTGATCAAGCGGGTCAAGATGATCGCGGGCGAAAGCGAACAAGGCCGCTTCTTCGGTGTGCTCGATGGCGGCCGAGGCCTGGTCGAGGCGCTGCTGGCGACCATCGCCATCGCCCTGTTCGCCCAGGTCGCCGACAGTGCCGGCGGCAGTGCCGTGGGCCTGACCCGGGTCATCCACTTCTACGCCGCCTGCTGCGTGATCCTGGGCCTGGCGCTGATGCTGGTGCGCGACCCGCAGGTCAAGGCCGACACCATCAAGGCCCGCGAAAAGGCCAACCTGCTGCACGACCTGCGCACCTTGATGGCGATCCCCGAGCTGTGGCTGGTCACCGCCATCGTGTTCTGCGGCTACCACTTCTTCTGGGCCACCTACAGCTTCTCGGCCTACCTGCAAGAGGGCGGCTTCGGCCTCAGCGCCACCGCCGCCGGCCTGATCACCACCATCAAGCTGTGGATGCGCCCGCTGGGCGGCATCGGCGGCGGCTGGCTGGGTGACCGTTTCTCCAAGACCGGCGTGCTGGCCTGGGCCATGGTCCTCGCCGCCGTCGGCATGATCGGCCTGATCGTGCTGCCGAGCCTGCGGGTGCTGGGCGTGCTGGTGTTCCTGGTGATCTTCATCGGCCTGATGACCTACGCCATCCGCGGCCTGTACTGGGCCATCCTCGACGACTGCCAGGTGCCGCTGCGGGTCACGGGCCTGGCGATCGGCATCATCTCCCTGGTCGGCTACTCGCCGGACGTGTTCCTGCCCCTGCTCAACGGCTGGATCATCGATCACTTCCCAGGCTTCCTCGGCTACCAGATCTACTTCTCCTACGTCGTGGTGATGGGCCTGCTCGGCGTCGTCGCCACCCTCAACCTGAACAAACGCATCAAGTCCAAGGCGGGCAAAGCATGAAGATCGTATCCCTGCAAACCCACGTGGTGGCCGTGCCACCGCCGCATGTCGGCGGCATGTACTGGCTGTTCGTCACCCTCAAGACCGACTGCGGCATCGAGGGCGTCGGCGAGATCTACGCCGCGACCTTCCACCCGCGCGCCATGGTGCCGGTCATCGAGGACGTGTTCGCGCGCTACCTGCTCGACCAGGACCCGCACCATATCGAGCGTTTCTTCCGCCGCGCCTACTCCAGCGGTTTCACCCAGCGCCCGGACCTGACCATGATGGGCGTGGTCAGCGGCCTGGAAATGGCCTGCTGGGACATCATCGGCAAGGCCGCGAACAAGCCGGTCTACGAACTGCTCGGCGGCCAGGTGCACGAGCGCCTGCGCTCCTACACCTACCTCTACCCGGTCAACGCCCAGGGCGAGTACGACTACAGCGACCCGGACCTGGCCGCTGAATGTGCCGTGCAGAACATGCAACTGGGCTTCACCGCGCTGAAGTTCGACCCGGCCGGCCCCTACACCGCGTTCTCCGGCCATCAGCTGTCGCTGGAGGTGCTGGAGCGCTGCGAAACCTTCTGCAAGCGCATCCGCGAAGCGGTGGGTAACCGTTGCGACCTGCTGTTCGGCACCCACGGGCAGATGGTGCCGTCGTCGGCGATCCGCCTGGCCAAGCGCCTGGAAAAATACGATCCGCTGTGGTTCGAAGAGCCGATCCCACCGGGCCAGGAAGAGGCCATGGCCCAGGTCGCGGCCAAGACCAGCATTCCGATTGCCACCGGCGAGCGCCTGACCACCAAGTACGAGTTCTTCAAGCTGCTGCAGGCGGGCGGAGCGTCGATCCTGCAAATGAACGTCGGGCGCTGCGGCGGCCTGCTCGAGGGCAAGAAGATCGCCAGCATGGCCGAGGCCTACTACGCGCAGATCGCCCCGCACCTCTACAACGGCCCGATCGGCGCGGCGGCGAGTTTCCAGCTGGCGGCCTGCACGCCGAACTTCCTGATCCAGGAAAGCATCGGCACCTGGGGTGGCTTCCACGCCGAAATCCTCAACAAGCCCCTGCAATGGGAGGACGGCTACATCATCCCGTCCCGCGAGCCGGGCCTCGGGGTCGAGCTGGACATGGACGTGGTACGCCGTCACTCAGGCTACGAAGGCGAGCGCCTGCACCTGCAGATGGCGCCGCATCCGGTCGACGTCAAGGACGCCTCGCCGGCCAAAGGTTGAGCGTCAAGCCGCCCCGGCCTCGGGGCGGCCCTCTATTCACAGGGTTAGCGATACATGAACGATTTTGACTACATCATCGCCGGCGCAGGCTCGGCCGGCTGCATCCTCGCCGCGCGCCTGAGCGAGTCGGGGCGCCACAGCGTGCTGCTGCTCGAAGCCGGCGGCAAGGACAGCTCGCCATGGTTCAAGCTGCCGGTGGGCTTCGCCAAGCTCTACTACAACCCCACCTTCAACTGGATGTACTACACCCAGCCCCAGGCCCATCTGGCCGGGCGCAACCTGTATGCACCGCGCGGCAAGGTGCAAGGCGGCTCGGGTTCGATCAACGCGATGATCTACGTGCGCGGCCAGGCCCATGATTTCGATGACTGGGCCGCCAATGGCGCCGAGGGCTGGTCGTTCAAGGACGTGCTGCCGTATTTTCGCAAGCTCGAATCGCACCCGGCCGGGGCCAGTGAATACCACGGCGCCAACGGGCCGATCGGCATCACCCCGATGAAAGGCCAGGCCCATCCGATCTGCGATGTGTTTCTCGAGGGTTGCGAGCAACTGGGCTATCCGCGCAGCGAAGACTTCAACGGCAAGCACTTCGAAGGGGCCGGCATCTATGACGTCAACGTGCGTGATGGACGACGCAGCTCCAGCAGCTTCGCCTACCTGCACCCGGCGCTGGGTCGTCCGAACCTGCACATCGAGCATCACGCCTTGGTCGAACAGGTGCTGCTCGAGGGCAAGCGCGCGGTCGGCGTACGCATTTCGCAGAACGGCATGGCGCGCGAGTTCCGTGCCCGGCGCGAGGTGATCCTGGCGGCCGGTGCGGTGGACACGCCAAAGATCCTGCAACTTTCCGGCATCGGCGACCGCGCCCTGCTCGACCGGCACGGCATCGACACCCGTCACCACTTGCCGGCAGTTGGCAAGAACCTGCAAGACCACCTGTGCGTGAGCTACTACTACAAGGCCAATATCCCGACCTTGAACGATGTGTTCGGCTCGCTGCTGGGCAAGCTGCGGCTCGGCCTGCAATACCTGCTGACCCGCAAGGGGCCGCTGGCGCTGAGCGTCAACCAGTCCGGTGGGTTCTTCCGCAGCGATGCCCAACAGGCGCACCCGAACCTGCAGTTGTACTTCAACCCGCTGTCGTACCAGATTCCCAAGAACAACAAGGCCAGTCTGCAGCCGGAGCCTTACTCGGGTTTCCTGCTGTGCTTCAATCCGTGCCGACCGACCAGCCGCGGCGAAGTCCGCATCGCCTCACGCGATCCGCGTGAGCCTGCGCTGATCGATCCGAACTACCTGAGCACGCAGAAAGACATCGACGAGGCCATCCAGGGCAGCCGTCTGATGCGCTCGATCATGCAGGCCCCGGCGTTGCGGGCGATCACGGTCGAGGAAGTGCTGCCGGGCCCGGCAGTGGACGATGACGCGAGCATGCTGCAGTACTTTCGCGAGAACTGCGGGTCGATCTATCACCTGTGCGGCAGTTGCGCGATGGGCAACGACCCGTCGACCAGCGTGGTGGACGCGCGGTTGGCGGTGCATGGGCTGGACGGGCTGCGCATCGTCGATGCCTCGGTATTCCCCAATGTGACCTCAGGCAATACCAACGCAGCAGTGATGATGGTGGCAGAAAAAGGGGCAGACCTGATTCTCGAATCGGTCGAGCAGAGTGCCCCGATCCTGGCCGAGACTCAACGACGCTCGGCCTGAGCGGCACAGGCGAATCGGGCGAGCTGCACGGCAGCTTGCCCGGTTTTAGTGAGTAAAAACGCGACTCCACGCCATAAAACAATCCATTTGCATACTAAATTCAGCGCCAATCATCCATTTGAGCGAAGAACGCCTGAGCATTCGCCTCCAGGCTCTGCAGGTGATAGCCGCCCTCCTGCACGATCAGGCATGGCAGCCCCAGCTCGCGAATCCGCTCGCCAAGCGTGGCGAAGCCCTGGGTCGTGACCGCCACCTTGCTCTGCGGATCGAGTTCGTAGATATCGAAACCGAGCGACAGCACCAGCACCTCGGCATCGAAATCCTTCAGCGCATCCAGGGCAATGTCCAGTTGCGCCAGGAAGTCCCCCTCGCTCGCGCCATGGGCCATCGGCAAGTTCAGGTTGTAACCCTCGCCCTCGCCTGCGCCACGCTCATCGGCAAAGCCGGCCACGCCCGGGTAGAAGTTGGTGGGATCACCGTGCACCGAGACATACAGCACATCGCTGCGCGTGTAGAAGATCTCCTGGATGCCCTGGCCGTGGTGCATGTCGGTGTCCAGCACGGCGACCTTGTGGTAGCGCTCGCGCAATACTTGAGCAGCGACGGCCGCATTGTTGAGGTAGCAGAAACCGCCTGCGGCATCGAAGCGCGCATGGTGCCCCGGCGGACGGCACAGGGCGTAGGCTGCACGCTCGCCGTCGAGAATCGCCCGGGCCCCGGCGACCGCACTCTGCGCCGACCAGTAGGCCGAGCGCCAGGTCTGCTCGCCCACCGGGCAACTGCCATCGGCCAGGTAGCGTGCCGCCTGGGCCAGGATGCCGCGCAAGGCGTTGGGCTCGCGCACGAAGATGTTCGACATCACTTCGTCGCCCCAATCCTCGGGCACTTCTTTCCAGCGCGCGTGCGCCTCCTGGAGGAAGGCCAGGTAGGGCTCGCCGTGCACCGCGGCGAGCGGCGCGAGGCCGGCATCCTGCGGTTGGCGGATGTCCATGTCCAGGTCGCGGGCCGCTTGCAGTAGGCGCTGAGCGCGCTCAGGGACTTCCTGAGGGGTGCGCATGGCACCACGGGAGTAGTAGCTGCGCGGATGGTGCAGCAGTTGTTCGGGGTGAAAATAGCAGCGCATCAGGCCTCTCCTGGTTCGACACGGCCGGCACGGGCCAGCACGGCGTTGAGCAATACATCGGCGCCGTTACGGGCGTCGTCGGGCAGCACGTCTTCGGCTTCGTTGTGGCTCAGGCCGCCCACGCAAGGGATGAAGATCATGGCTGTCGGGCAGTAGCGCGCCAGCAGAATCGCATCGTGCCCGGCGCCACTGACGATCCGCTGCTGGGTATGGCCGAGGGCATCGACCGCGTGCTGCACCGCCGCCACGCACTCGGCATCGAACGGGGTGGCCGGGCTGACCCAATGCCGCGCGACGCTCACACGCAAGCCGCGCTGGGCGGCGACAACCTGCAGCAACTCACCCAGTTGACGTTCCATGGCCTCGATGGCTTCGTCGCGGTGATGGCGCAGGTCGACGGTAAAACGCACCACGCCCGGGATGGTATTGCGCGACGCTTTGCCGATGGACAGCTCGCCCACCGTGGTCAGGCCTTCGGGGGCGAAGTCGGCCGCCAGTTGCTCCACCGCCTGGATCATCCGCGCGGCGCCATACAACGCATCCTTGCGCAGCGCCATCGGCGTGGTGCCAGCGTGGGCGGCCATGCCCTGGACCGTGACGTCGAGCCAGCGAATCGCCTGACCGCCCGTCACCACGCCAATGCTCTTGGCGTTGTCTTCCAGGATCGGCCCCTGCTCGATGTGCGCCTCGAAATAGGCGTCCACCGGCCCGCCCAATGGCCGCTCACCGGCATAGCCAGTGGAGGCCAGCGCCTCGGCGACGCTGATACCATCGGCATCGTGGATCGCCAGGGCCTGCTGCAGATCGAGCACGCCAGTGAACACCGCCGAGCCGAACATCGCTGGGGTGAAGCGTGCGCCCTCTTCATTGGTCCACACGGCGATTTCCAGCGGCTTGCGGGTGTGGATGCCGAGGTCGTTCAAGCAGCGCACCACTTCCAGGCCGGCCAGCACTCCATACACGCCGTCGAAGCGTCCACCTTCAGGCTGGGTGTCCAGGTGGCTGCCCATCATCACGGGCGCAGCCTGTGGCTCGAGGCCGGGGCGTCGGGCGAACAGGTTACCGATGGCATCCACCGACAGGCTCAGGCCAGCCTCGCGGCACCAACCGACGAACAGCTCGCGGCCGGCCTTGTCGTCCTCGCTCAAGGCCAGGCGGCAACTGCCGCCACGGGCGGTAGCGCCCACCTCGGCCATGGCCATCAGGCTCGCCCACAGGCGTTCGCCATTGCTTTTCAACATCATGGGTACTCCAGTCGAATCGGGATTTCAGGCCAGCTCGAGGCGCTGGCTGTGGGCATACTGGCGCGCCAGGGCCAGTACACAGACCAGCGAGATGCTGGCGATCAAGGTGTAGAACAGCGCCATCGGCCACCAGTGGCCGCTGAACTGATGGGCAAGCCAGGTGCCGATCAACGGCGTCAGGCCACCGGCGATGGCGCCGCACACCTGGTAGGCCAGGGAAATCGCGGTGTAGCGCACGCGCGTCTGGAACATGCCGCTGACGAAGCCAGCAATCACCGCGTAGAACGACGCCATGCACGCAGCCGCCAGGGCGATACCGAGCACGATCAGCGGCCCCTGCCCGGAGCTGACCAGCACGAACATCGGGTAAGGCGAGGCCATCGCCAACAGCGCCATCAGGGCAAGGAAGCGGGTGGCGCCGAGCTTCTCCGACAGCCAGGCCGCGATGGGCTGCACACAGAACTGGATGATCGCCACGAAGAACAGGCATTCGAGGATCAGCGAGCGCTCCAGGTGCAGCTGCTGGGTGGTGTAGCTGATCATGAAGGTGTTGGTGAAGTAGACGCCGGCGATGCCCAGCGTATTGGCACCGATGCACAGCAACAGCGGACGCCAGGCGGTACGCAGCACCTCCAGCACCGGCGCCTGCTCCTTGCGCTGGGCCTTGAGCGCCTGTTCGCGGCTGGCGATGAACTCCGGCGACTCGTTGACCCCCAGGCGAATCGCCAGGCCGACCAGCAGCAACAGCGCACTGGCCAGGAACGGCAGGCGCCAGCCCCAGCTCATCAGGTCTTCTTCCGGCAGGCGGGTGACGGCGCCAAATGCCAGCAGCGAGAGGATCAGCCCCGCCGGGCTGCCCAGTTGGGCGAACGATGCGAAGAAGGTACGCCGGCCCTTGGGCGCATGCTCGCCCGCCATCAACACCGCCCCACCCCACTCGCCACCCACGGCGATGCCCTGGACGATACGCAGCAGGATCAACAGCACCGGTGCGGTGGCGCCGATCTGTGCGTAGGTCGGCAGCAGGCCGATCCCGATGGTGACCACCCCCATCATCAGCAGGGTGATGACCAGGGATTTCTTGCGCCCGATGCGGTCACCCACATGACCGAACACGATGCCGCCCAATGGCCGGGCGAAAAAGCCGACGGCGAAGGTGCCGAAGGCCGCCATGGTGCTGAACAGGCTGTTGTCGGAAGGAAAGAACAAGGCACCGAACACCAGGGCGGCGGCGGTGGCGTAGATGTAGAAGTCGTACCATTCGATCATGGTGCCGATGAACGCGGCGGCCGCGGCCCGGCGCGGCTGAGGCGAAGCGGAAGGCTGCATGGGGCTGGCTCCTTTGCTTGTTGTTCTGGCAGGAGTTGAGGGTCACGGTGGCGCTCTCTGGCGCTTGGTCTTGCTGCAGGGGTGGCCTTTTCGCGGGCAAGCCCGCTCCCACTGGCCCTCTGCATGCCTTTGATTTATCTACCCGGGGCTATGATTAGTCAATTTTCTATTTATTATTCGAACTATTAGCCATGCTTATCATTCGAGCCCATCATGTCCGACCGCCTGCTCAACGACCGCCTCGACTGGAACCTGCTGCGCACCTTTCGGGTGATCGGCCAGGAACTCTCCATCAGCCGCGCCGCCGCTCGCCTGCACCTTACGCAACCGGCCGTGAGCCAGGCGCTCAAACGCCTGGAAGAACAACTCGGCCGCCAGCTCATCGCCCGCCGCGGCCCACGCTTCGTGCTCACCGAAACGGGCGAGCAACTGTTCCAGCTCGCCGGCGAGGTGTATGGACAGATGTCGCAGATCGGTGGGCTGCTGGAGCAACCTGCTGACGAAGTGGTGGGCAAGGTGCGGTTGCTGATGATCAGCCGTATCGTCAGCGAGCGCTTCGACGACTTTCTCGCCGACTTTCATCGCCAGCACCCACGGGTGGAGTTGGAGATCGACGTGATGCGCAGTTCCGACATCGTCGCGGCCCTGCAGGAAAAGACCGCCACCGCAGGCCTGAGCCTCAACCGCCGTGCGCAACCGCGCCTGGAGCAGCGCCTGTTCCTGCGCCAGCGCTATGCCTTCTTCTGCGGCAAGCACCACGCACTGTTCGGCGCCCAGGAAGGCGACCTGCAACGGGAGAATTTCGTCAGTTTCACCAGCGACCAGATTGGCGGCATGCTCTCGCCATTGACCATCTTCCGCGACCAGCAAGGATTCTCCGGCAGGATCGTCGCGTCCTCCCCGAGCCTTGAAGAGGTGCGTCGGCTGGTGATCGCAGGGTTCGGTATAGGCTGCCTGCCCGAGCATGTGGTGGCAGCGGATGTGCAGGCCGGGTTGCTCTGGAAGCTGGCGCCGCATGAAGGCATTGCCGATGTGGATATCCACCTGCTGTGGAACCGCGAGCAACGCTTGAGTCGGGCAGAGGGGGTGTTTATCGAGGCGTTGCAGCGGTGCCTGGAGGTGTGATTGTCGAGTGTTCTCAGGTGGCTGGACACCGTGATGGCAGGAGCAACGGCCTCATCCAACAATCTAAAAGCCAGCTCAATTCCTGTGGGAGCGGGCTTGTCCCGCGATGGGCAGCCCTGTTGACCCACAGGCAAAAGTGATTGTCCCGACCGCTACTTTTTCCCAAGCCGCCTGCTGCCGAGAATCTCCCGACTTCGTTTCACACCTCGGAGATTCCATGAAAGCGTTCAAACCCCTGCTCCTGGCCACCGCACTGGCCGCAACCGCGCACAGTGCACTGGCCGCCGACTGGCAAGCCTCGCCCTATGGCGCACAGGATGAAATCGGCGCCGCCAACCTGCTCACCCCCGAGGTGGTCAAGCAGGCCGCCGAGTTGATCAAGACCGGCAAGACCTACCCCCTCGCCGTGCCGGTGAGCAAGGACCTGCTGGCCTTCCGCCACCGCAGCTTCCACCTCTACAACATCCAGCCCGGCGAACAGGCCGGCCAGACCCTCGGTCGCAACAAGTTCACCTTCAACGATGAACTGGTCAACGGCTGGACCGGCGTCGGTACCCAGCTCAACGGCATCGGCCATATCGGCATCGACAACGTCTACTACAACGGCAACAAGGCTGCCGATTTCGTCACGGTCGAAGGCGTGACCAGGCTGGGCATCGAAAAGGTGCCGCCGATGGTGACGCGCGGCGTGGTGCTGGACATGACCGCACACTACGGCAAGGCCATCGTTCCCGGCGGCACCGCGTTTACCGTCGCCGACATCCAGGCCGTGCTGAAAAAGCAGCACATTACCCTGCGCAAAGGCGATGTAGTGCTGTTCAACACCGGCTGGCTGGAGTTGATCGGCAAGGATAACGCGCAGTTCCTCGCCACCGAGCCCGGCATCGACCTGCCGGCTGCGCAATGGCTGGCCGACCAGGGCATCGTCGCCTTCGGCGGTGACACCTGGGCCTCGGAGGTGTATCCGAACCCCACGGGCGAAGAGTTCCCGGTCAACCAGTTCATGCTGGCCAAGCGCGGCATCTACAACCTCGAGCTGATCGATACCCGGGCGCTGGTCAAGGACAAGGCCTTCGAGTTCATGTTCGTGCTTGGCCAGCCGCTCTACAAAGGCTCGACCCAGGTGAACATCAACCCGGTGGCGATTCGCTGATCGAGGCGCTGCGGCCCGCCCTGTCTACAGGGCGGATCACACGTTCGGCCACTGTTCCAGCAGGATCGAGACGAACTTCTCCGCCGCTGGCGACAATGAGGCGCCGCGGCGATACACAAGGCCCAGCGTGCGAGTCACCTCAGGCTCGATCAGCGGCACGCTGACCAGGGTCGGGTGATCGGCCGCCGGCATCGCCAGGCTCGGCATCGCCGACACCCCCAACCCAGCCTCGACCATACCTAGCGAGGTCGACAGGTGCTGCACCTCGTAGAACCATTTGGGCCGCAGCCCCAATCCCGACAGCGCGTGGTCGAGCAGCATGCGGTTGCCGCTCAGCCGCCCTACCCCGATCAGCCGGTGCTCTGCCAGCTCCGTCCAGCTCACAGACACGCGCCCGGCCAGCACATGGTCACGCCGACAGGCCAGCACGAACTGCTCCTGCACCAGTGGGACGAACTCGATGTCCGGATGCTGCCCGCTCATCATGTTGATCCCGAAATCGGCCTCGCCACGCAGCACTGCCTCAAGCCCATCGTTGGCACTGAGGTCGAGCAGGCGGATGCGAATCTTGGGGTACTGCTCGTTGTAGAGGCGAATCACCGAGGGCAGGAAATAAAACGCTGCCGTGGGGATGCAGGCCAGAGTCACCTGCCCGGTCTGGCGCTCGGCCAGCTCGCGAATGCTCAGGATCGAATCCTCGAAATCGTCCAGCAGGCGCCGGGCCTTGGGTAGAAAGTCACGCCCGACACTGGTCAGCCCGACCCGCCGCGTGGTGCGTTCGAGCAAGGGTGTCCCAAGGCCATCCTCGAGCTTCTTGATGCGTCGGCTCAAGGCGGGCTGCGATAAATGCAAAACCTCCGCTGCCTCGTGAAAACTACCCAGTTCGGCGATTTTCACGAAAGATCGTATGTCCTGAAGTTCATATTCCATGCTGATTCTCTTTCAGACACTGGCCGTCAATTTATTTATAAAACGCAATAATAGCGACGATATTTGCATTGGATTGATTTATCCACCCCTGTCACTCTTGTCCCAGACACATCAATGATGCCCATTGATCAACAAGAGTTAGATTTCATGCAACGAATTCCTTGTGTGCTCATGCGCGGCGGGACCTCCAAAGGCCCCTTCTTCCATGCCTGGGACTTGCCGTCCAATATCGTCGAGCGCGACGAGATGCTGATATCCCTGATGGGCTCTGGCCATGAACTGGAAATCGACGGCATTGGCGGTGGCAGCCCACAGACGAGCAAAGTTGCGATCATCAGCCCTTCACTGCACCCCGATGCCGATGTCGATTATCTGTTCGTGCAGGTGATGGTCGCCGAGCGCCGTGTCGATACTGCGCCCAACTGCGGCAATATGCTGTGCGCGGTCGGGCCCTTCGCCATCGAACAAGGGCTGGTCAAAGGTGACGACGGCCAGACGCTGGTGCGCATCCGCAACCTCAATACCGGTACATTCGTCAACTCGCTGGTACAGACGCCTGGCGGCATCGTGCGCTACGAGGGTCGTACCGCCATCGACGGCGTTCCAGGTACAGCCGCCCCCGTGCACCTGACATTCCTCGATGCCGTCGGCAGCAAGACCGGCAGCCTGTTCCCCACTGGCCAGTCCCAGCAGGTGATCGATGGCGTACCAGTCACCTGCATCGACATGGCCATGCCGATGATGATCGTCGACGCCCGGCACCTGGGGCTTGAGGGCAGCGAGAGCCCGGCTCAACTGGACGCCGATGCAAAGCTGCTCAAACGCCTCGAAGCCCTGCGGCTGAAAGCCGGCCGGGCCATGGGCCTGGGAGATGTGAGCAACATGGTGATCCCAAAGCCGGTGGTCGTGTCTGCCCCACGCTTCGACGGCACGCTGCAGGTTCGTTACTTCATGCCGCACAACTGCCACCGGGCGCTGGCGATCACCGGCGCGATCGGCCTGGCCACTGCCTGTGTCAGCCCGGGCACAGTGATCGGCGACCTGCTCGGCGAACAGGCCCAGGCCCTGCGTGAGGTACGTCTGGAGCATCCAAGCGGGGTCATCGACATCGCCCTGTCGCGCTCCGGTGCCGATGGCCAGACCTTGCAAGCCTCGGTGGTACGGACCGCACGCCGATTGTTCTCGGGGTTCGTCTACGCACCGTCCACGCGGCGACTCGCAGGCTAAGCCCGATTTAGCTCCATTCAGCGCATCCGCACAACTTCAATAATGGGTGATGCCTTATGAAACTCATGAAATCGCTGTACTTTCAGATCCTCTGCGCCGTCCTGCTAGGCGTGGTGGTCGGACACTTCTGGGGGCAACAGGCCGTTGCGCTCAAGCCCCTGGGCGATGCCTTCATCAAGCTGATCAAGATGATGATCGCACCCGTGGTGTTCTGCACCATCGTCACCGGCATCGCCGGCATGACCGACCGCCGTTCGCTGGGTCGGCTGATGAGCAAGACCTTGTTGCTGTTCCTGGTGTTGACCGTGGTCAGCCTGATCATCGGCCTGGTCGCGGTGTACATGTTCCGTCCAGGCGTGGGCATGAACATCGACCCAGCGACCCTCAGCACTGCAGGCCTGAGCCAATACACCACCTCCGCCGCCAAACTGGGCGTGGTGGACTTCTTCATGCATATCATCCCCGAGACCTTCATCGGTGCCTTCGACAAAGGCGAAGTGCTGCCGGTGCTGTTCATCGCCGTGCTCTGCGGTTTTGCCCTCTCAGCCATGGGCGAATCCGCAAGGCCGGTGCTGGAGGTGCTGGAGTCAGCCTCGCAGATGGTGTTCCGCATCTTCGGTTACCTGATGCGCTTCGCCCCGATCGGTGCCTTTGGCGCGCTGGCCTTCACCGTGGGCCAGTACGGGATCACCTCACTCGGCGCCTTGGCCAAGCTGATCGGCACCTTGTACATTGCCTGCGCCTTCTTCGTGATAGTGGTGCTGGGCGGCATCTGCCGGGCACATGGCTTCAGCCTGTGGAAGCTGCTGCGCTACCTGCGCGAAGAGTTCCTGGTGGTGTTGGGGACATCGTCCACAGAGCCGGTGCTGCCACGCATGCTGGAAAAGCTCCAGGCTCTTGGCTGCAAGAAAGGCGTGGTGGGCCTGGTGCTACCGACCGGCTACTCGTTCAACCTCGACGGCACCGCGATCTACCTGTCGCTGGCCGCGGTGTTCATCGCCCAGGCCTGCAACATCGACCTGAGCCTCGGCCAGATCCTGACCATGCTGGCGATCATGCTGCTGTCGTCCAAAGGGGCTGCAGGTGTGACCGGCAGCGGCTTCGTCGCCTTGGCTTCGACCCTTACGGTCATCCACGACATCCCGCTGGCCGGCCTTGCATTGCTGATCGGTATCGACCGCTTCATGTCCGAGGCGCGGGCCCTCACCAGTCTGGCGAGCAATGCGGTAGCCACCGTGGTCATTTCGTTGTCGGAGAACGCCTGCGACCGTGAAACGCTCATGCGCACCCTGGCCAACGGCAAAGCCGACACCCCGGCCGAGCAGGCCTGGCAGCCTACCCAGACTGCAACCCCACCCCATCGTACTCACTGACATTCACCTCACTTGATCCCCCGCCTCGGGCGGGGGCTGGCGGACGCCTGCGCGCCAGGCGACCATGACGACAATAAAAACAAGAGAAACGACCCATGCTTGCACTCCTAGGCCTGGTCATGGTGGTGACCTTCACCTACCTGATCATGAGCAAACGCCTGTCCCCGATCGTCGCGCTCACTGTGGTGCCGATCGTCTTTGCCCTCATCGGCGGCTTCGCCCCGGACCTGGGCAAGATGATGCTCGACGGCCTGAAGATGGTTGCGCCTTCAGCCGCCCTGCTGCTGTTCGCCATCCTGTTCTTCGGCCTGATGATCGATGCCGGCCTGTTCGACCCGCTGATTCGCAAGATCCTCAAGCGGGTCAATGGCGACCCGATCAAGATCGCCATCGGCACCGCGCTGCTGTCACTGCTGGTGGCCCTCGACGGCGACGGTACCACCACCTACATGATCACCTGTGCGGCGATGCTGCCGCTGTACAAGCGCATCGGCATGAACCCGATGATTCTGGCCACGATTTCCATGCTGTCGCTGAGCATCATGAGCGGCATGAGCCCTTGGGGTGGCCCGGCGACCCGCGCCATCGCCGCGCTTGGCCTGGATGCGACCGAGTACTTCATCCCGATGCTGCCGACGGTGATCGGAGGTGCCGCCTGGGTGGTGTTCACCGCGTTCCTGCTCGGTCGTGCCGAACGCCGACGCATCGGCAACGTGGCGCTGGAGTCCGGGGGCGGCAACTGCTACATCAAGGAGATCCTCGGCGATAACCCGCACAAACGCCCACGCCTGGCCTACGTCAACCTGGTGCTGGTGATCATCGTGATGAGTGCCCTGGTCATGGGCCTGATGCACGCTGCGATCCTGTTCATGATCGGCTTCGTCGCGGCACTGATGATCAACTACCCGCAGCTCGAGGTGCAGAAAGAACGCATCCTCGCCCATTCCGGCAACGCCATGACCGTGGTGCTGCTGGTGTTCGCAGCAGGCATCTTCGCCGGCATCTTCTCCGGCACCAAGATGGTCGATGCGCTGGCCCAGACGCTGGTGGACTGGATCCCAGAGGCCTGGAGCCACTGGTTCCCGCTGGTGGTGGCGCTGACCAGCATGCCGCTGACCTTCGTGCTCTCCAACGATGCCTACTACTTCGGCGTGGTGCCGATCCTGGCCAACGCTGCGGCAGCCTACGGCATCGATCCTGTGGAGATTGCCCGGGCTTCGGTGCTCGGCCAACCGGTGCACCTGATGAGCCCGCTGGTGGCCTCGACCCTGCTGCTTGTGGGCATGGTCGACCGCGACATCGGTGACTTCCAGAAGGCCACGGTGAAATGGGCGGTGCTGACCTCGCTGGTGATCACCGCGTTGGCGCTGCTCACCGGCGCCCTGTCCTTCTTCGTCTGAACCACTGCGCGGCGCCAACTGGCGCCCGCCCTCTGTGCGACCCACATTAGAGTACCGATCATGTCTCGAATCGTTCTGCGAGGGGCCGGCTGTGCCCTGCTCTGCGGCTGCATGCCAGTTGCTGGCGCTGCCGGTTTCATCGATGACAGCACACTGAAGCTGCAACTGCGCAACGTCTATTTCAACGAGAATTTCCGTGACGAACACGGCATGAGCAGCCGTGCTGCCGCCAACGCCAAGAGCGAACGAGTGGAATGGGCCCAAGGCTTTCTGCTCGATTATCAATCCGGCTATACCCCGGGTGTCCTGGGGCTTGGCATCGATGCGTCGGGCCTGCTTGGCGTACGCCTGGACTCTGGTCGTGGACGCAGTGGCACAGGCCTGCTGCCGGTGCACGACGACGGCCACGCCGCCGAAGAATTCGCCAGCGCCGGCGTCACTGCCAAGGCACGCCTGGGCAAGACAGTCGTCAAGCACGGAACACTGCTGCCCAAGACCCCCGTGCTGGTCTACAACGACGCCCGCCTGCTGCCGCAGACCTACCAGGGCAGCCAACTGGTCAGCAACGACCTCGACAACCTCACCCTCACATTCGGACATCTGGATCGCTTCAAGCTACGCGACTCATCGAACAGCACCGGGCTGTTTCTGGACGGCTACAGCGGTCGCGAATCCGGCGATTTCAGCTACGGCGGCGCCGACTACGCGGTCAGCAAGCAATTGCGCCTGAGTTACTTCCACGGCGAGTTGAGCGACTTCTACCGCCAGGACTTCGCCGGCATTCAACATGACCTGCCGCTGGGCGGGGGCACGCTTGCCAGCGACCTGCGCTATTTCAGGAGCCGCGACGACGGCGCGGCCCAGGCCGGACGCATCGACAACCACATGCTCAGCGGGCAACTGACCTACAGCCACAGCGGCCATGCCTTCGGCACCGGCTACCAGGTGCTGCGCGGCGACGCCGGCCTGCCCTACATCAGCGGCGCGACCGTGTATTCGTTCAGCAACGTCGGTATCGGAAAATTCATCGAGGAAGACGAAAAGACCTGGATGGCCAGCTATGCCTACAACTTCGCTGCCGCAGGGGTTCCCGGACTGACCTTCATGACCCGCTACCTCAGTGGCGACAACCACCGCTCAGGCGAAGACGGGTTGCGCGAATGGGAACGCGACGCGGAACTGGCCTACGTTGTGCAATCCGGACCGCTCAAGGGCTTGGGCGCCAAGCTGCGCAACTACGTGTACCGCTCGGATTTCGCCCGTGGCCGCGATAGCAATCGGCTCTACCTGACCTACGATATCGTGCTTTGGTGACCGACCTGTGCCGGTATCGATCGATACCGGCAAATCACGCCTCGGCCGAGGGCACACAGCCCTGGTAACGCCGTTCGAAATCTTCTGCCAACTGCGCCAGGGTCACGCTCCCCAGGCGCTCGAGCAGCAGCACCTGGGCTGCATTGAAGGCGTCGGTCAGCGCGGCGTTCACTGCCTGCTCGACCAGGCATTGCGGGTGATCGGTCGCAAGGCCAATGGCGAACAACGTCGAAGCCCCCAGTGCTTGATGGATGTCCAGCAGGGTGATCTGTTCCAGCGGGCGGGCCAATGTCCAACCGCCGCGGTGGCCCTTTTCGGACTGCACATAGCCCTGCTTTTTCAAAAGCCCCATGGTGCGCCGCACCACCACCGGGTTGGTGCCAAGCATCTGCGCAAGGGTTTCGGACGTTGCAGGCTGTTCGTGCCGCGCCATGTGAATCAGCACGTGGAGCATGCGGGACAGGCGGGTGTCGTTTCTCATGGGAGGGCAATCGTCGAGGAAGGTGCGCGCAGTATCGCCCGACACAACAAAGGTTACGAGACACTTGACGCGCTCATTTACGTAACTTACGTTGTATCGAGACTTTCCCGGAGAACCTCCCATGCAATTCGATGTGATCATCGTTGGCGGCAGCTACGCCGGTATCTCGGCCGGCCTGCAACTGGCGCGGGCACGGCGCAAGGTGCTGGTGATCGATGCCGGGCAGCGGCGCAACCGCTTCGCCCGCAACGCCCACGGCTTCCTCGCTCAAGATGGCACCGACCCCGCCCTTATCGCTCGTCAGGCACGCGAGCAGTTGCTTGCCTACCCGAGTGTCGAGTGGCTTGCACAGGCAGCCGTCGAGGCCAGCAAGGCTGACCAAGGCTTCGCGGTCACCTGCGCCGATGGCCAGACCTTCACCGGCGCACGGTTGATACTGGCCACCGGTGTGGTCGATGAACTGCCGGATGTCCCCGGTCTGCAGGAGCGCTGGGGCCGCAGCGTGGTGCATTGCCCGTACTGTCATGGGTATGAAATGGGAGGTGCGGCGATCGGCGTTCTGGCCGCCTCACCCTTGGCCATGCACCACGCATTGCTGGTCCCCGACTGGGGGCCGACCACCTTGTTCCTCAATCAGATCTTCGAGCCCGATGCCGAGCAGCAGGCGATGCTCGACAAGCGCGGCGTGGTGGTCGAGCGCGAAGCGGTGATATCGGTGGGCGGCGAGCACGCCGAGGTGACCTTGGCCAGCGGCCGGGTGATAGCCCTGGCGGGCCTGTTCACTCAGCCACGCACGCGTATCGCCAGCCCGCTGGCGCAGCAGTTGGGTTGTGCCCTGGAGGCTGGGCCGACCGGCGACTTCATCAAGGTCGATGCCTTGCGCGAAACCAACGTGTCAGGTGTGTTCGCCTGCGGCGATGCGGCAGTGGCCGCAGGGAACGTGGCAATTGCGGTGGGTGATGGTGCCCGCACTGGCGGTGCAGCGCATCAGTCGCTGATCTTCCGTTGACCGATCGAGGTCGATGCCGGGTCAGGCAAACACCTCTTCGATAAAGCGCTCCAGCCCCTCGGCCTCGAGGATCTCGATCGAAAAGTGCCCGAACTGCTTGGGCAGCCAGATGATCCGCCCGCCTCCCGGCGCTTGCAGGTCATTCCGGGCCAGCGGGTTGCCATTTTCGTCCTCGGGCTGAACACCTTGCGCCATCAGCTGGTCGTACACCACCTCGATGTCCGGGGTCGAGTAGCAATGGCGGTAGATGGTGCCCTCCCCCTGGGTCTCGAGCAGCGTCTTGAGATTGCCTGCCAGCGGCTGGACCAGCATGAAACGCTCCGCCCCCATCAGCACCACGGCGTAGCGCACATGCAGACCGCCGCGCTCCCAGACCTGGGTTTTCGAGATCCGCGCACCGAGTACCCGTGCGTAATACGCACACGCGCCCTCGAGGTCGCTGACCAGTACATCGACATGACTGAATTTCAGATCCATTGCTTCACTCGCTTTGCGGGGGAACAGTCTGGCGGGAAAGGGGAATCAATCTTCCACGGGCCTCAAGCCTGCGTCCATCGTTGTTTACATAAGCCAGGCTAATCGGCCATCAGCAACATTCGCTCTACTGATCAGTACCGGCAAGGCACACTGGCGAACTTTTCAGACGCAGAGCTCCCCATGTCAGGCGAAAAATCCATCACCGCGCTGCTGCGCGGCATGAGCCCCAAACTCAACCCCGGCGAATACGTATTCTGCACCGTGGCCGACAGCGCAGCTTTGCAGGGCAGCGAAGTGCTCGGCAGCTTCCGCGAGCAGGAGGGTCTGACCGCGATCCTCGAACGTTCACGCGCCGATGCCCTGGGCCTGGAGTACAGCTTCGTCGCGGCCTGGATCACCCTGACCATCCACTCCGCGCTCGATGCCGTCGGCCTCACTGCCGCGTTCGCCAGCGCACTTGGAGAAGCGGGCATCAGTTGCAACGTGATCGCCGCCTATTATCACGACCATATCTTTGTCGCCAGCAGCGAAGCCGCACGGGCGATGGCCGTACTCCAGGCGCTGTCGCGCGGTGGCGATACACACTGAAGAGGGCTCGTGCACCGCTGGCGAATTCGGCTATCGTCTGACCTCCCCCAGACCCGCTCGGACCGCCGCACATGCACATTGTCATCCCCGACGACTACCAGAATGTGATCCGCACGCTCGACTGCTTCGCCCGCCTGGGCAACCACCAGGTCACTGTGCTCCACCAACTGCAACCGGCCATCGAGGACCAGCTCGTTGAGCGCTTTGCCGATGCCGACGCGCTGGTGCTCACCCGCGAGCGCACGCGCATCGACGCGGCGCTGCTCGACCGGTTGCCCAAGCTCAAGCTGATCAGCCAGACCGGCAAGGTATCCAGCCATCTGGACCTTGCAGCCTGCACCGCCCGTGGCGTTGTCGTGACCGAAGGCCGCGGCTCGCCGGTGGCGCCGGCGGAGCTGGCATGGACGCTGGTCCTCAACGCTCGCCGTCAATTGGTGCCGGCGATCGATGCCTTCAGGCAAGGGCGCTGGCAGGTCAACCTGGGCCAGGCCCTGGCGGGGCAGACCTTGGGGATCTGGGGATACGGCAAGATCGGCCAACGCCTGGCGCGCTACGCCCAGGCCTTCGACATGCCGGTGCTGGTTTGGGGCAGCGAGAGCAGCCGCGCGGCTGCCCAGGCCGATGGCCACCGGGCTGCAGCCTCGCGCGAGGCGTTCTTTGCCGACGCCGACATTGTCAGCCTCAACCTGCGCCTGTCCGACAGCACTCGCCACCTCGTGACCGGCGATGACCTGGCACGCATGAAGCCCGACGCCTTGCTGGTGAACGTCAGCCGCGCCGAGCTGATCGCCCCGGGTGCCCTGCTCGCGGCGCTGGACAATGGACGCCCGGGCTTCGCTGCCCTGGATGTGTACGAGAACGAACCGCTGCTCGACCCTGCCCACCCCTTGCTCCAGCACCCGCGCGTGCTGTGCACGCCGCACCTGGGGTATGTGGAGAAGGCGGGCTACGAGCTGTACTTCGGTGATGCTTTCGACAATGTGCGGGCGTTTTTCGAGGGTGCGCCGATGAATGTGGCCAATCCGGATGCGCTGGGGCGTGGTCGCTGAGCACAGCCTGGACTTGCCGCAAGCGCCGCGATAAAGAGCTAATTCCTACAGCGGACTACTCCACGTCCGACAGAGAGCCATGACCACAGAGAAATACCCTACGCAACCTGTCGACTCCCGTCTGATTGTCCTGGGGAAGCCTGGCCAATAGGCTTCCCCGGTCGCTGGTGTTCAGCGACCGGGTGTGGAAACCCGGATACTTGGAAAGCGGCAGCCCTTTATGGCAGCTGTGCGCGGGAGGTCTTCGGACCTACCGGGGTTTTCCGTGTACCCGGCTTTCCACCCCGTGAACAGCTGCCACCTTGTGGGAGCGGGCTCGCCCGCGAAAAGTACACCGCGGTGTCTGCTTCGCGGGCAAGTCGCAGCCGCAAACCAGCGCTCCCACGAGCCAGATAACGTACCGCGATACGTATCACGCAATCATCGATGCAGCTGTAGGTCCTGGCAGCGCAACTGCCCAAATGGCACGCCACACAGAATTAGTGGCACAATGCCTCTACCACCTGATTCAGCTCTCCACAATCGGATACAGGACCCGCCGATGCAACAACCGGTCAGAACACTCAACGCCGCCAACATCCAAGCGATCAAGCAGGAGTTCGAAAACAGCCTCGCTTGCATCGGCGCCTCGATACAGGGCCAAAGCGGCGTGCAGTTGCTGACTTCGATAAAGCGGGTAAAGGTCGGTACAGGCCCCTACCCCGACGTCACGCTGTTCGAAGCGGCCAACAGGATCATGTCCGATCTGGTCATTCTCAATGGCGTCGCCGGCCTTCTGCGCGAAGCCACTTTCCCGTTCACCGAATACACCGTTGAATTTGGCAATGAGGACAAGAACGGCTATGACATTCGTGCCAGTTCCCCGACCGAGACGTTGATCGGTGAGGCCTTCAATGTGGCGCCATCCTTCTTCCAGGGCAAGAAAGCCACTGCGCTGCAGAAACTGCGCAAGGCGTCGACACCCGCACGCTATCGCATCCTGATGTTCAATGCCGACGCCCGCCCTGCGCGCTATGCCGCCAAACATGAGCCGTTCGTCTACCACGTGTGCGTTGATATCGAACGCGGTGACATCGACGTGCAGGCAGGCAAGAACTGCCTGGACTTCCTCAAGCAACAGCGCAGCCCGATCGAGGCCTGCTGATCGTAAACCCTCCCAACCTCCCACCTTCATTGCAGGACTCGTATGACTTTGGAATCTCTGGTGGACGCCCTGTACGGCGACCCGGATGTGCAACGGATGCTCGCGCTGTCGACCCACAGCGACGCTCTTCAGATCTGCTTCCCCAAGGAAGTGAACGTATCCCGCTTCCTCGCCTGGCTGATCGATCCGACCCAGGGGCACGGGCTGGGTGACCAGGCGATCAAGTCGCTGCTGACCCGGGCAGGACAATCCGGCCATATCGAAAACCTGAGCCTCAATGACCGCCGCTTCCTGGCCGCCTCGAACGTACAGACCCTGGCCTTCTCCTCGCTCATGGTGATGACGGAGGCCGAACTGGGCCTGCGCAACCAGAAGCGCTATATCGACGTACTCGCGCTGGACCCGGCGGCCAAGATTTACATCGCCATCGAAAACAAGTTTGGTCATCACGAGGGGGAAGACCAGACCAAGACCTACTACGAAGCTCTGACCAGTCTCTACCCGAACTATCGCGGCATCCATATCTTCCTCGACGGCCACGAGAACGACCCGGAGCACGACCAGTGGATTCCGGTTGGGTACACCTGGCTGACCGAGTTCCTCACCCAGATCGAACAACTGCAGTGGACCGCGCCTCACGTGAAATCCACCCTGGCGCAGTTTCGCAAGGCCATCCAGGAAGAAGAGGAGATCGCCGAAGGCGACGGCCTGGGCAAGCTGGTCACCACGGTGGCAAGCAAGCATCAGGAGGCACTCGACGCCCTGCACAAGATCCTCACCCCCAATGCGCCGAGTTCGCGCGCCAAGGATCTGGCAGCACTGGTCAACGGGCCGACGGGCAATGATGCAAAGGCCAATGTGCGCTTGTTCCAGCTCTATGCGCGTAGACCGCAGGTGTGGGACAGGTGCCTGAAGGAACGCAAGTTCGCTCGGTTCCACAGAGCGCTGAACGAAGCTTTCGACGGCCTCACCACCGATCCTCGTCGGGTCATCACCTACTTCAGCCTGGAAGAGTTCGAACGCTTCCTTGACCCGGATCTGGGCACACTGTTTGCGGCGGCGCTCCTGATCCGCCAGGAAGGCGACCACTTCCGTATCAACTCCTACATCTACCTCAACTCCGTGCACGCGCAGTACCGTGAGCCACTGATCGAAATCGCCAACGCCGAACGGGCACGGCGCGGCATTCGCAAAACGTCACAGGACGACGGCTATTTCACTATCCGTCGCAGCGAAAGCCTGCCGCCGGCCAAGGCAGCAACCGAAGCTGTCGAGCACATGCGCAGCCTGGTTGCCTTGCTCAAGGATCTTCACTAGGTTGCAAGCCTGCGGGCGTCTGATCGCGCCCGCGGGTTCAGCCCGCATCCGCCCCCAGGAGAGCGCACGATGATTCGGCCCGCCACCCCCGCCGACCAACCCGCCATCCAGGCCTGCGCCGAACAGGCTTATGCCCGCTACGTCCCTTTGATGGGCCGTAAGCCCGCCCCATTACTGGCCGACTACGCCAGCCAGATCGCGGCGGGCTGGGTCCACGTGGCCCTGGACGAGCAGGCCAGCCTGCAGGGCTTCATCGTGTTCTACCCCCACGACAACCACATGCTGCTGGAAAACGTGGCCGTGCTGCCCAGTGCCAGCGGACGGGGTGTCGGCAAGGCGCTGATCACCCTGTGCGAAAGCCACGCACGCCAGCTCGGGCTGAATGCAGTGCAGCTCTATACCAACGAGCGAATGACCGAGAACCTCGGCCTCTACCCCAGGCTCGGCTATGTCGAGATCGCACGGCGCAGCGACGACGGCTTCAACCGAGTGTACTTCGAGAAAAAACTTGGCCTAACGCGCTGAGTGCCTCGGTCAATATCTGCAAGGACGTCCCAAGGCCCTACGCATGAACTTCCAGCTTCGATTCATTCCGCCGCTGACTGTAAGCTTCGATACTTACAATCCCATCTTCGGGGTACAAGGCTACCGCGAAGCTATCCGCCAATACCTGTTGCCTCAATCGAACCCGTTCGCCTACAGCCTGGGTGCTGTACCTCTTGATTCTCGCACTTACTGCAAGGGCTCGGTATTTTCAAGGGTGCGCAGGATCAAGGCTGCACGTGTACATACCTTCATGAGTGGGACGGTCGATATCGGTGAATTCTTCCCGCCGGCCGCAAAGACTCGCATGGGTCGCTTCAATGACCAGGGCGAGCGCAAGCTGTACCTGGCGGACCATCCTTATGTGGCCTTGAAGGAATGCGGAATCGAGCCAGGCGATTACTTCCTGTTCAGCTATTTCACGCTGCAGAACGATACCCACTTCGTCTACGCCGACCCCGACAGCGGTCATTTTGCAAAGCTGCTCAGTGACCTGTTCAAAAGCAATGACAAGGGCTTTTATGCCGTCATCAACGACACGGCCAAGCGTTATCTTGACTTTGATAGCCACCATGGCATTGCCTACGACTCGGTGAAGGTCAAGAAAGCCTCCAGCGATAACGACTGGGACAACATTGACTCGATCACCAATCTGGTGGTTTCAGAGAGCGCGATGCCTGCTGCTCGCCTTGTGGTCGGTTGGCTTGCACAGTGCGACGAACGCTACCGTCCACGCTACTTCAGACAGTTCACGGCACCAGCCGATGGGAGAAAACGGCTCGTCGTGGTCAAATATCACGGTAACGAGTCCGGCTTCGTCGCTGCACACGCTCAGGCCATGAAGCACGTCCGTCAATTGCGCAAGCAAACCCAAAAGCGCATCCAGCTCAATCAATACGAGGATGTCGACCTCACCCCCAGCAAATGGCTACAGCATGACGGCTGTTGGCTAAACCCGGATCATCCCGACGGGAGAATCCTGCACATCGCGGCCACCCCACCCCTCCCCCCCACCCGAGCCTGACCGAGGGCACCATGCAGTTCGCAGTAGCGCTTATCGAATACCTGATTTCCGGCATTGCCGCGTCGGCCTGGATGCTCGCCATCCTCCGAGAACATTACCCCGCTTATTTTGCCGAGGTTCCCTGGAGCACGCTCAAGGACTACAAGGAGATCATCGTTCTGATCTACCTGCCGATCGTCTACGTGCTGGGGATCTACGTCGATGCAACCTCCTCGTACCTGATAAGAAGGGGCGCCCAGGTGGACGAGTGGATCGATACGCGGCTGAATCGCTTTTCGGGCCTGCGCGACCGCGTGCTGTCGCTGTGGCAACGCCTCGTGGGTAGCCCCAAGCAGCAGCCCTACGGAAAAACCGCTGAGATCATTTCCCGCTCCGCCCCAGACGCTGTCAGGGCGATGGAAACCTACGTCAGCAGGGATCGCATTGCCCGAGGGGTGGCGTTCAATGCCTTTACCGGGGGGCTCACTGCGTTGTTTTATGCCCCGCAGCAGCACAAGTTGGTCATCTTCCTGGTCTGTGCGATCACCTTCATGTACTCCAGCATCATGCATAACCGACTGAGCCGGCTCTCATCACGGTTCAAGGAAGTCGTCCTGCACAATCTGCGCAAGCAGACACCCGCAGAACCACGAAAGAACGAACACAAAGCGACCACCGAAGCCTAGAACACCGACATGCCCACGGATGGGTGGGCTGCTGGAGAGGCACATGCCATACCGATCTTTCATCTGCGAATTCTGCGTCAGCGACCCGAGCCTTCGTGCAGAACTGCAGGAGCGCGGCAAGCGCCTGAGGCATTGCCCCACGTGCAAAAGCAGCAATGGCAAAGGGCTCAGCGTCGAGGACTACAGGATCACGCGCATCCTGCGTGCACTCGTGCGCCTCAACTATTCAGAGTGGGACTACAACCACCACATCGGTGGCGACAGCCTGCAAGCATTGATGGCCAGGGATGACACCATCTTCAATCTCTCCAAGCGCTACAGCGATTACATTCCCGACGAAATCTGGCTCCCGGTGGAAGATTACGGCTGGTACCCCGAATCCGGCGAAGACATCTCGCTGGGGGGCGGTTACTACGATGGAAATGTGCTGTGGGGCCTACGCGATTACGACAGCGATCGGGTGCGCTTGCTGGTCAAGCGCGCACTGGAGAACAATCACTTTGAAGTGGAGTCGGATGTCGCCAGGCTACTGGAGAGCCTGCGCGGCGACATCAGCCGCAAGCTGACATGCGGGAGTGAATTCTATCGCGCACGGGTAGGTGTCCAGTCACGCTTGACGGAACTGGCCAGCCTTTCACCTACCGACAATGGCTTCGTCTACCAACCCTACGCTGAGGCGAAAATCGGCGCGCCCCCGCTGCACCTTGCAACCGAAGGCGGGTTCAACCGCGCCCGGGTCTCCATCCTGTACCTGGCCTCCGATGTACTGACTGCCGTGGCGGAGATACGCCCTCATCCGGGGCACCTGATCTCGACCTCGAAGTTCCGCTCGACGCGTCCCCTGGAGGTCGCCGACTTCTCAAACTTCGATATCAGAAACTTTCTGAGTGACGAACGGCTCGAGCGACTCAGGGATATCCTCTCCATCGCCGCGGTATTGAACGTGCCGGTGCAACCCGAGCACCGCTACCTCTACAGCGTGACCCAGCTTTTTGCCGACGTCATCCGAACACAGGGGTACGACGGCATTCTGTTTCCAAGCACTGTGTCCAAGGGGGAAAACCTGACCTGCTTCACGCCGGGCGCGTTCGAACGGGTGGACGACAGCGCGGACGTGCATGAAGTTGCGGCCGTCGAATACACGATCAAGAAGATGCCGATTCTGGAGAAGCACCACCTGGAGCATGAGTACGATAAAAACGAGGAAACACCCTTCGCCACACTTCTGCATGGCCTTACCAGACGTGGGAAATAATCCAGGCCAGTCCGCACGAACGTCCGGCCCTGCCCTGGTTGCAACACACCGCTAGGCGGCCAAGTGCTGACTCAGGCGTTCTCGTCGCCCGCCCGCGTGAAGGAGAAACGCTCGATGTCCGTGCGCAATTGCCAGCCATGCCGGGCCCAGTAGTCGGCCGCTTGCGGGTTGGTCTTGAGCACATCCAGGTGGCACTTGCGAATACCCTGCTCGGCCAGGCCCTGCAAACACAGCTCCACGAGCTGCCTGGCGATGCCCTGACGACGAAACTCCGGCAGCACCAGCACATGTTGCAGGTAACCCCGGCGGCCATCGTGCCCTGACATCGCGCAACCGACCAACACCGATCCCGCCGCAGCGACGAAGCTCAACTGTGGATTTCGCTGCAGGTAGCGTTGTGTAGCCTCGAACGAGTCGGCCTCACGTACCGAAACGCCAGGGGTCTGGCGCATCAGCCCCAAGATGGCATCGTAATCATCGAGGGTCATCGGGCGGTAGGTGATCATGGTGGCCAGCGCTCCATTTGAGAGGGCCGCCTACGCTAGCAGAAAGAGATGAACGTACCCAGCAGCGCGCATCTGCCTTGTCCATCGATGCCCACAAGGCTAAGCTCGCGGCGTTTCGCTAGCGGATGCGCTCAAGGGGCGTAGAGAACATGAATCGTCAGAAAAAGATCAAGCAGCTGTTGAAGGCCCACGCCAAGAAAGCCAACGCCAAGCTGGCGCCCAGGAGCAACAAGCCCAAGTACATCAGCAAGGCCGACCGGTTGAAGCTGGAGGCCGAGGCGGTGCTGGATGCCCCAACCCAGGCTCAGCCTGCGCAGGGCTGAGCCGTCAAACCTTGCCCACCGCGATCGGCAAGGCTTGTATTTTCAGGCCGCCCAGGTCGACAGCGCCGGAATCTGGCAGGCCAGCAACGCCTCGGCCGCGGGGGTCAGCGGCGCACGCCCCAGCCCACGGCGCTCTATCCATGTGCATGCCGCAATTTCTCTGCGCGCGCACGGCCGATCGCCGGGGTGCAGGTGGGTGGTGAAGATGTGATGGAGAATCCCTGCCACTTCCAGGGTGCACAAGTGCAGCAGGCCATGGCCGCTCAGGCCGGTTTCCTCATGCAACTCGCGCGCGGCCGCTTCATGCGGCTGCTCGCCCTGCTCTATCAGGCCACCCGGGAAATTCCATTTACCGCCTTTCTTGCGCACGAGCAAAACCCGCCGCTCATGGAAGCAGATGATCGTCGCTCTGTGCTTGGCGGGTAGGTTTGCGTGAGGCATCGGATCGGGTGGGAACCTGTGTCAGCCATATATGACAGTTTTGTTACATCATTGACAGGCAAGTATGACGCCAAGTTCACCCCAGGAGACACATGGCTGCGGGGAGGGATGTCAGGAAGGGTGGGAGGCCCGCTGAACAGACCTCCCGGGGCAGAGCTAACGCGTCAGCCGGCTGCCCGGGCACGCGCCGCATGCAGTTTCTTGTAGCTCTCGACCAGACGCAGGTGGCGGTCCAGGCCTTCGAGCTTCAGGCTGGTTGGGGTCAGCCCGTAGAAGCGCACGCTACCGTCCACCGAGCCGAGTGCCGCATCCATGCGCTCATTGCCGAACATGCGCCGGAAGTTGGAAACGTAGTCGTCCATCTCCAGCTCGTCGTCCAGCACCACTTCCAGCACCACGTTCAGCGCCTGGTAGAACAGCCCGCGCTCGACGGTGTTGTCGTTGAACTGCAGGAACATCTCCACCAGTTCCTTGGCCTCCTCGAAACGCTGCAGCGCCAGCTGGATCAGCAGCTTGAGCTCAAGGATGGTCAGCTGGCCCCACACCGTGTTGTCGTCGAACTCGACGCCGATCAGCGTGGTGATGGTGGTGTATTCGTCCACCTCGACCTGCTCCAGGCGCTTGTACAGCAACTTCAGCGAGCGGCTGTCGAGGCTGTGCAGGTTGAGGATGTCGGCACGGAAACCCAGCGCACGGTTGGTGTTGTCCCAGATCAGGTCCTCGACCGGGTAGATTTCCGAGTAACCCGGCACCAGGATGCGGCAGGCGGTGGCACCGAGGTCGTCGTACACAGCCATGTACGCTTCCTTGCCCAGCCCTTCCAGGATGCCGAACAGCGTCTGCGCTTCCTGCTCGTTGGAGTCCTCACCCTGGCCCGAGAAGTCCCACTCGAC
Source organism: Pseudomonas sp. RW3S2 (assembly GCF_014268955.1). Classification (NCBI taxonomy): domain Bacteria; kingdom Pseudomonadati; phylum Pseudomonadota; class Gammaproteobacteria; order Pseudomonadales; family Pseudomonadaceae; genus Pseudomonas; species Pseudomonas sp. RW3S2. The sequence continues at coordinate 155,371 of NZ_JABWRM010000007.1, forward strand.
GAACTCGAAGTCGGCCTTGGCACTGAAGAAGCGCCACGACACCACGCCGCTGGAGTCGATGAAATGCTCGACGAAGTTGTTCGGCTCAGTCAACGCGTGGCTTTCGAAGGTTGGTTGCGGCAGATCGTTCAAGCCCTCGAAGCTGCGCCCCTGGAGCAACTCGGTGAGGCTGCGCTCCAGCGCCACTTCAAAGCTTGGATGCGCGCCGAACGAGGCGAACACACCGCCGGTGCGCGGGTTCATCAGGGTCACGCACATCACCGGGAATTCACCGCCCAGCGAGGCATCCTTGACCAGCACCGGGAAGCCCTGCTCCTCCAGCCCCTGGATACCGGCGACGATGCCTGGGTACTTGGCCAGCACGTCCTGTGGCACGTCCGGCAGGCACAGTTCGCCTTCGAGGATTTCGCGCTTGACCGCCCGCTCGAAGATTTCCGACAGGCACTGCACCTGGGCTTCGGCCAGGGTGTTGCCAGCGCTCATGCCGTTGCTCAGGTAGAGGTTTTCGATCAGGTTGGACGGAAAGTACACCGTCTGCCCGTCGGACTGGCGCACGAACGGCAGCGAGCAGATGCCACGGGCCTTGTTGCCCGAGTTGGTGTCGTACAGGTGCGAGCCACGCAGCTCGCCATCGGGGTTGAAGATCGCCAGGCAGTACTCGTCGAGAATCTCCTGCGGCAGCGCGTCCTTCGGGCCTGGCATGAACCATTGCTCGTTCGGATAGTGCACGAACGGTGCGTTGGCGATGTCCTCGCCCCAGAACTGGTCGTTGTAGAAGAAGTTGCAGTTCAAGCGCTCGATGAACTCGCCCAGTGCCGAAGCCAGCGCAGCTTCCTTGGTCGCGCCCTTGCCGTTGGTGAAGCACATCGGCGACTGCGCGTCGCGCACGTGCAGCGACCAGACGTTGGCCACGATGTTGCGCCAGGAGGCGATCTCGATCTTCATCCCCAGATCGGCCAGGATCGCCGACATGTTGGCGATGGTCTGCTCCAGCGGCAGGTCCTTGCCAGGAATGTAGGTGGTGGTGTCGGACACCGGCATCAGCAGCGCCTGGGCGTCGGCGTCGAGGTTGTCGACCTCTTCGATGATGAACTCGGGGCCGGTCTGCACCACTTTCTTCACGGTGCAGCGGTCGATGGAGCGCAGGATGCCCTGGCGGTCCTTCTCGCTGATATCTTCAGGCAGCTCGACCTGGATCTTGAAGATCTGGTTGTAGCGGTTTTCCGGGTCGACGATGTTGTTCTGCGACAGGCGGATGTTTTCGGTGGGAATGTCGCGAGTCTGGCAGTAGAGCTTGACGAAATACGCCGCGCACAGGGCCGAAGAGGCCAGGAAATAGTCGAAAGGACCTGGCGCCGAGCCATCACCCTTGTAGCGAATGGGCTGATCGGCGATCACCGTGAAGTCGTCGAACTTGGCTTCAAGTCGGAGATTGTCGAGAAAATTGACCTTGATTTCCATGCGGGCACACCAGCGCGTAAAACGAAATGGGCGCCATTATCCGGGTTTTTCACCGGGAAGTCTTGCCGCGCCAGCAAGGCCCGGATCAAGGCGCCGCCGCGCCCTCCTGCTGCTGACGCCAAAGCTCAAGGTTTCGTGCCACCAGGCGTTCCGGCAGATCGCTGGACACGATCTGCTTCATCTTCGCGGCCAGTCGCTCACGCAACTGCGGCCGGTTGCACGGCGAGTCATGGGACATTGCCAGGTACAGCCCCTCGCTGGACACTGGCGGTTCGAGCACCTGCACCTGCTGGTCCACGTTCAGCACACGCGCCAGGGCCATGCCTGGAAACTGCTCGAAGATCACGTAGTCACTGCGTTTGTGCAGCAGCTTCTCGAAGGCTTGCTTGGCGCCTGGCACTGCCTCCAGGTTGAGATTGGTGCGGGCGAACTCGTCGAACTGCTCGCCATGGCTGTTGTTGACCAGCACCCCACCCTTGAGCCCGCGCAGATCGTCCCAGCCCTTATAGGGGAAGGCGCTGTCGCTGCGCACCCAGACGACACTGGGGGTGTAGAGGAACGGCGGTTCGATGAAGTCCACCTCGTTCTGCCGCGCCCGGGTCAGGAAGTAGCCGGCCAGCAGGTCGACGCGCCCGGTGCGCACCTCTTCCTGGGCCCGCCCCCAGGGCCCGACATACTTCAACTCCACGTCCAGTCCAAGCTCGCCTGCCACGTGCTTGAGCAGGTCGGCGTTGGCGCCGATCAGCCGCTGGGGGTCTTGCGGGTCGCGCCAGAGGTAAGGCGGATACTCGGGGTTGCCCGTGGCGGTCAGGCCCGCGCACGCCTCCACCGCCAGCGCGCCCTGAGACAGCAAGCACCAGGTGAGCGACAGCAGCAGGGTCTGGCAGAAGTGGGGCTCGATCATGGATGACCCTCGTCTCGGTAGGCGGCAGGAAGAGCGACAGGGTTCAGACAGTCTGGACCAGAAACCGACAGGTGCCAGCAATGATCGCTGCACGATGCCATTCGTCGGCGCATGATGCCATCACTGCCCGCGTTCGGCTGCGCCTGCCACTATTTTTCACCACCCTGCTGGCCATAACGGCCAGACCCTGTAGGCTGTGCAGTGGCCGCGAACGATCGGCCGGTACCGCCTGGGTGCCGGGCGCGCGCAGGATGACTCGTCGGCCCTTCTGCGATCTGGCCCTGATCGAGTCTCACGACCCGGACACCTGCCCCATGCCCGTCGACCTGCAAGCGCTCTACCCCAAGTTGATCCACCTGATGCTCGACACCGTCTTCGTGGTCGACCAGGACGACCAGATCGTATTCGTCAGCGATGCCTGCGAAGCGCTGCTGGGCTACCGCGCCGAGGAACTCATCGGCACGCCGATCACGCATTACATGCACCCCGACGACCTGCCCGCCACCCGCGCCTCGATCGTCCGGGTCATGTCCGGCCAAGCGCATTTGGACTTTCGCAACCGCTACATCCGCAAGGACGGCGGCATCGTCCATATCCTCTGGGCGGCCTTCTGGTCCGAAGAAGTGGGCGCACGCATCGGCGTGGCGCGCAACGTCACCGCCCTCACCCAGGCCGAAGAAGAGCTGCGCTTTCTCGCCCACCACGACCCGCTGACCCGGCTGGCCAATCGCGCCCTGTTCAACAGCCGCCTGGATGCCGCCCTGCAGGCAGCCCAGCAGCACGGCGGCAGCCTGGCCCTGCTGTTCGTCGATATCGACGACTTCAAGGAGATCAACGACACCCACGGCCACAGCGCTGGCGACCGCGTCCTGCGCCTGGTGGCCCAGCGCCTGGAACGCTGCGCCGGCGCGCATGCCACCGTGGCGCGAATCGGCGGCGACGAGTTCACCCTGTTGCTCACCGACCTGCCGTCGCACAGCGCCGTGTTCGAGAAGGTCGCGCAGATCGTCGCTGTGATGGCCGAGCCGCTGGATGCGGAGTTCGGCGGTTTCGGGATGCCGGCGTGCAGCATCGGCGTCGCCTGCTACCCAGCAGACGGGCACGACGCCGATGCCCTGTTGAGCCATGCCGATGGCGAGATGTACCGGAACAAGCGGCGGCGCTCGCAAGCGAGCTGAGACACCGATTCAAGCGCAAGAATCTGCAAGTGCCCCTTCTCCTCGTTGTCTAGACTGGCCGCACCCGCCCAGCCCCTCGAGGTTTGCAGATGTCCCTGATCACCGTGGCCTACGCCCAATGGCCAGAAGGCCTGACCCCCGACAGCCCGCAGTGGCAACAGATCGCCGAGCAGGTCCGTGCCGCCGAGGCCGATCTGCTGATCACCAACGAAATGCCCTTCGGCCCCTGGCTGGCCGAGCACGCCACCTTCGACCCCCAGGCCGCGCAGCACAGCGTGGCCCTGCATGAATCCGCCCTCGACGCCCTGGCCAGGCTCGACGTCCCTGCCGTGCTGTCGAGCAGGCCGCTGCTCGCGAACGGGCGCCTGGTCAACGAAGCCTTCGTGCTGGATGCCACAGGCTACCGCTTCGTCCACCAGAAACACTTCTTCCCCGAAGAGCCGGGCTTTCATGAACAGACCTGGTTCACCACCGCCAAGCCGGGGTTCGACGTGATCGAGGTGGGCAAACTCAAGCTCGGTGTGCTGCTGTGTACCGAGTTGATGTTCAACGAGCGCGCCCGCCACTACGGCCGTGACGGCGCCGACCTGATCGCCGTCCCCCGCGCCTCCGGCACCGACTATCGCTACTGGGATTGCGCCGCCGCGATGGCGGCCATTGTTTCCGGCGCCTACGTGATCAGCGCCAACCGCACCGGGCAGGCTGCACAGGGTCAGCGCTTTGGCGGCCACGGCATGGCGTACTCCCCCTCTGGCCAGCCTCTGGCCGTCGCCGCCAAGGCTGACGACCACGCCTTTTTGCAGGTCGTACGGATTGACCTGGAGCAGGCCCGACGACAGAAATACGAGTACCCGTGTTATCTGCAGAACGTCGATTGAAATCGCGGGCCGCCACACACGGGATACATCATTCGAGGCTGGTGATCACAAGCATGGCACGTGCGACTGGTCTGCCCGCCACATTGATGTAAAAGCCCCTCCCTGCCAGGAGGGGCTTCAAAATCATTTACCTTTCTTGTGATTGTGCTCTTTGAGATCTGGATGCTTCGGCTGGTTCTCTGGAGTAACACGACGCCGCTGATCCTCTTTGCCAGTTGATTCAGCGATCGGTTTCGGTCCAGGTTTGATGCTCATGTCACTTGCTCCTTCAATGGTTTTGTAAAAGATCCTTGACCCATGGCCGTGTAGGCATCAGACATGGGCACATTGACACCATAGACGCCAATCAAATACTTGCACGTTCAATCGCCACGCAAGTGAACCCCCAACCCCTCCTCCCCTGCCGCCAGCTCCGGCCGCAAGGTCAACTCGGGGATCAGGTAGTCGCCGCCATTCTGGCGCCGATACGGGATCGGTGTATCGACCCACAAACCATCGAGTCGCCGCTCCAGTTGCACGCAGGCATCGGCGAAGGCTGCATCGTCGATGCGGCTGGTGCGATGGAGCACGAACGGCGGCAACACTTCGAACCCCGGATAGAAGAGGATGCCGTGCTGGATGGGGAACAGGATCGCCTCCAGGGGGCCATTGATGCCCCGTGGCGCGTAATGCGAGGCCCAGCCACCGGTGGTGACCATCAGCATGGCGCGTTTGCCGGCCATGCTGCCTTCACCATAGCGGTCACCCCAATGCTGATCGGAGTGCTCGCCCACACCGTAGGCGAAGCCATAGGCATAAACCCGCTCGACCCAGCCCTTGAGGATTGCCGGCAGGCCGAACCACCACAGCGGGAACTGCAGGATCACCGCATCGGCCCAGCGCAGCTTTTCCTGCTCCAGGGCGATGTCGGCACTCTGCGTACCATCGGCGAAAGCCTGGCGTGAGTCTTCCGAGACCCGAAAACGCACACCGGGTTGGCCGGCGATATTGTCGCTGGCATCGATCAGCGGCTTGAAGGCCATGGCGTAGAGATCCGATACCTGCACGTTGTGGCCCTGGCGCTGCAGGTGCGCAACCGCATGGTCCTTGAGCGAGCCGTTGAGCGAGCGGGGTTCGGGGTGGGCGTAGACGATCAGCACATTCATGATGGCACTCCGTAAAGGGATGCGAGCCATGATGGGCGCTGCCAAGGTATAGTTGAAATGAATATCCACTATTTCAGGTATTGCCATGCACGATTCCCTGCGTCGCCTCGACCTCAATCTGCTGGTGACCCTCGATGCGCTGCTCACCGAACACAATGTGACGCGCGCGGCGCAGCGCCTGCACCTGGCACAACCGACCGTCAGCGTGCAGTTGGCACGGTTGCGTGAGTTGCTCGAAGACCCCCTGCTGCTGCCCGGCCCGAGGGGCATGCGCCCGACAGCGCGGGCCGACGCCTTGCGTGCACCGTTGCGCCAGGCGCTGGAGGCGTTGCAGCTGGCCATCGCTGCGCCGCAACCCTTCGACCCGGCCGCCGCCCGCCAGACCTGGCGCGTGGCCGCCACCGACTACGGTGCCTCGACCATCCTGCTGCCTGCCCTGGCCAGGATACGCAGCGCCGCCCCGGCCACGCGCCTGGCGGTGCTCGACCTGCAGCCTTCGGCCCTGCTCCGCCAGGCCGAGCTTGGCGAGATCGACATGGCCTTTCACATTGCCCAGCAGGTGCCGGCAGAACTGCGCCAGCGCAGCCTGTTCGTCGAGCGCTACGTGCTGGTCGGCCGGATCGACCATCCAGGGCTCAGACGCAAGCCAACGCTCAAGCAGTTCTGTGCACTGGAGCAGGTGATCGTCTCACCCGACGGCGGCGGCTTCCATGGCCCGACGGACGCCGCACTGGCCGCGCAAGGGCTCGCGCGCAACGTGGTGCTGTCGGTGCCGCACTTCATGCTGCTGGCGGCGGTGCTGGCCGGCTCGGACCTGGTGGCCATGCTCCCGCAGCGGCTGGTGGTCACCGATCCCCGGCTCAAGGTGGTGGAGGCGCCCCTGGCGGTGCAGGGATTCGAGATGCTGATGCTGTGGCCAGAGCGGGTGCACCGAGACCCAGGGCATCGCTGGTTGCGGCAGGTGATTGTCGATGCCCTGCAGCAGGGCTAGTCGCCGCGCGTGTCGGCCAGAAACCCCGACAACGCCGCCCCCAGCGCCTCGAACACCAGGCCAATGCGCCGAACCCGACGCAGATCGCCGTGCATTGCCACCCAGACATCCACCGAAAATGCCACGGCCTGCGGCAACACCCTCACCAGCCGACACGAGGTCCGTTGCATGAAGATTCAAGGTGAGTGCCGCTGCGGGCAGGTGATGTTCGAATCCGCCAAGCCTGCGATCATGACCAGCGCCTGTCACTGCACGGGCTGCCAGAAGATGTCGGGCAGTGCGTTCTCGCTGACGGCGCTGTTCCCAGCCGAAGGTTTCAGGGTCACGCGCGGGGCGCCGGTGCCTGGAGGTCTTCAGGGCGCAACCCGTCATGAGTTCTGCCCCCACTGCCTGAGCTGGCTGTTCACCCGGCCCGCCGGTAACGACGCCGTCGTGGGCGTGCGCAGCAGCCTGCTGGAAAACCCGCAACACTACGCACCGTTCATGGAAACCTGGACACAGGAGAAGCTGCCATGGGCCTGTACCGGCGCAGTCGTCAGCTTCGAAGCCTTTCCCGACCCACAGGATTATCCGGCGTTGATGGCACGGTTCGCGCAGCGCTGACCTGCTGCCCCTTCAACTGTTCGCCCTGCAACAGCAGGGCAACACTTTGCCCGCCTCACCACAGCTATCAGCCCTGATTTGCTCCTGCGCCTGCGCAGAACAAGGGCCTGACGAGATGGCACGCTGCCTGCAACCGGTCCTGATCCCTCTTCTCGACTGGATCGCCCCATGCGTCTGTTTGCCCAAGCCCTGCCCAGCGCCCTGAAGTCGCTGTCTACTGCCGGTCTCGTAGCACTGGCCTTCAACCCCGCCGCCCACGCCGAAACCGCACCCAAGGAAGTGCGCCTGGACTACGCCTACTACTCCCCCGTAAGCCTGGTGCTCAAGCATTTCGGGTGGCTGGAAAAAGCCCTGCCCGAATCGAAGGTCACCTGGGTGTTCAGCCAGGGCAGCAACCGCTCGCTGGAATACCTCAAAAGCGGCGGTGCCGACTTCGGTTCCTCGGCCAGTCTCTCGGCGGTACTGGCTCGCGCCAACGGCAGCCCGATCAAGTCGGTGTACGTCTACAGCCGTGCCGAATGGACCGCACTGGTGGTCGCCAAGGACTCGCCCCTGAAGACGCTCGACGACCTCAAGGGCAAGAAGATCGCCGCTACCAAGGGCACCGACCCGTACCTGTTCACCTTGCGCGCCCTGGAAAAGGCCGGGTTGAAAAAGGATGACGTCGAGCTCTTGCACCTGCAGCACCCCGATGGCCGCACCGCACTGGAGAAAGGCGATGTCGATGCCTGGGCCGGCCTCGACCCGCACATGGCCGCCAGCGAACTGCAAGCCGGCTCACGCCTGCTGTACCGCAACAAGGACTTCAACAGCTATGGCGTGGTCAGCGTCACCGAGAGCTTCGCCAAGCAGCATCCACAGACCATCGCCACGGTCATCAAGGCCTACGAACAGGCCCGTCACTGGGCCGTCGCGCACCCCGACGAGTTCGCCCGCCTGCTGGCCGATGAATCCAAGCTCCCGCTGGATGTGGCCAAGCTGCAGTTGTCGCGTACCGACCTGTCGGCGCCACAACTGACCGAGCAGGACGTGGCAGCCTCCAAGGCCGCGGCGCCGATCCTGGTGTCCGAGGAGCTGGTCAAGCGTGGCGCTGACGTCAACGCCGTAATCGACCAGTTGATCGACCCGTCCTTCGGCAAGGCCAGCATCGAGCGATGAGTCTCTCCACGCACACCCGCAGCGCGAGCGCGCCGGTGCCCGCCGCTGCCACCTCGCCCTGGCCACGCCGGCTCAAGAGCCTGGCACTGCCTCTGGCGATCATCCTGCTGCTGGAGGCCGTCGTGCGCCTGGGCTGGATCGCGTCCTACCAGATGCCCGCACCCAGCGAAGTGGCGCAGACCCTGGTACAACTGGCCGACGGCGCACTGTGGAAACACATCGGCGCCAGTCTCTCGCGGGTGCTGGCCGGGTTTGCCATCGGCGCCGCCCTGGGGCTGCTGTTCGCCGCCTGGGTGGGCCTGAGCCGTGAGGCCGAGGCCTGGCTGGAGCCGACCTTCGCCAGCCTGAGGGCGATCCCGAGCCTGGCCTGGGTGCCGCTGTTGCTGCTGTGGCTGGGGATCGGCGAGACCTCCAAGGTGACGCTGATCGCCATTGGCGCATTCTTCCCGGTGTACCTGAACGGCGTGGCGGCGATTCGCAATATCGACCGCAAGCTGGTCGAGGTCGGGCGCATGTACGGCTTCGGCCCCCTGCGCCTGGCCCGGCGCATCCTCCTGCCGGCCGCGATACCCGGCGTATTCACCGGCCTGCGCAGCGCCCTGAGCCTGAGCTGGATGTTTCTCGTCGCCGCTGAGCTGATCGCCGCCACCCGCGGCCTGGGCTACCTGCTCAGCGACGGCCGGGAGACTTCGCGACCAGACCTCGTACTCGCGGCGATCATTGTCCTGGCCCTGCTCGGCAAACTCAGCGATGGCCTGTTGGCCGGGCTGGAACAGCGCTGGCTGAACTGGCGCGACACCTTCGACGGCACGGACCGGGGAGCCTGAATCCATGAACCAACCCTTGCGCGTTGCCGCACCGACACCTGCGCCCTTGCTCGACCTGCGCGTCGAGCACAAGGCATTCGGCACCACGGCTGTACTGGGGGCAGTCGAGCTGCAACTGCAACCCGGCGAGATCGTCAGCCTGCTCGGCCCCAGTGGCTGCGGCAAGAGCACCCTGCTGCGCCTGGTGGCGCAACTGGACCGCGACTTCGTCGGCCATCTGCGGCAACGCCCGGAACAGGTCGGCTTCGTGTTCCAGGAGCCGCGCCTGATGCCCTGGTTGAGCGTGGCCGACAACATCGGCTTCAGTGAAGACCGGCGCTACGACCGCGCCCGGGTCAACGGCCTGATCGACGAGGTGGGCCTGGGCGGCTTCGCCGTTGCGCTGCCCAAGGCGCTGTCCGGCGGCATGGCCCAGCGCGTGGCCATCGCCCGCGGGCTGTACGGTCAGCCACAACTGCTGTTGCTCGACGAGCCGTTCAGCGCCGTGGATGCCTTCACCCGCTTCAAACTGCAGGACCTGTTGCTGGACCTCGCGCGCCGCCACCGCATTGCCCTGCTGGTGGTCACCCATGACGTGGACGAGGCGCTGTACCTGAGCGACCGCGTGCTGGTGATCGGCAACCGGCCGGGCACCGTCTGCCGCGAACTGAGGGTGGGCCTTGGCTACCCGCGCGAGCGCCAGGACGAGCGCCTGGCCCGCCTGCGCGGCCAGGCGCTGGAAGCCTTGCACAGTGCCCGGGTGATCTGAGCCGGGCGCGCTCATCGATAGTGACTATCGAGCACGACGATTTCTGCCCGGCGGCCGTGCTCGATAACCTGTGTTCAACGACTCGCCAGACGAATCTTCGAAACAGGAAACCCGCCGATGAACGCCACCGCCCGCCTGCTGCTCGCTGCCCTGGCCGCCCTTGGTATCGCCGCACTTGCCGGCTGTGCCAGCCATCCCGAACAGCGCCCCTATACCGCCGAGGAAACGCGCCAGTTGCAGCTCGAGGCTCTGCAACGCCGAGGCCTGTCGCAACAGGAATACGAACACCAGCGCGCTGCGATCCTGCGTGCCGACCAGGTCGAAGTGGCCGGCGACGGCCTGCGCCAGGCCCCTGCCCTGCGCGGCTGATCAGCCCTCGCGACTGCGCTGCAGCCGCGCCCGCATCCCCTCGCTGGCGCCAGGCCCCTGCACCAGCTCGCACGCTGACCAGGGCACCACACGCCCGGACTCGACCTCGACCATCATCGGCCAAGGCCTTGCCCGTCCCCTTCTCCACCACCTGCACACTGACGGCCTCAGGCGCGAAATGCCGATTGCCCCAGGCGATCAGCGCATAGAGCACAGCCTGCAGGTCGCGCCCTCGTGCACTGGGCAGGTATTCGTGGCGCAGGGGACGGGTGCTGTAGGCATGGCGCTCGAGCAGGCCGGCCTCCACCAGCGCGTTGAGCCTGCGGGTCAACATGCTCGGCGCGATCTCCAGGCTTTTGGCGAAATCGCTGATCGGCGACCTAGCGGTGCGCATCGGCGGCCAGGTGCCAGACCTGCAACAGGACAGCGAGGCCGGCTTCGATCCGGACCGCGTACTGCCGGCCAAGGAGCAGCGCAAGGTCGATCGTTTCATCCTGTTCGCCCTGGGCGCCGCGCAGGAGGCCCTGGCACAGGCCCGCTGGCAACCGCAAACCGTCGAACAGCAGGAACGCACGGCAACCATCATCGGTACTGGCGTGGGCGGCTTCCCGGCCATTGCCGAGGCCGTGCGCACCACCGACAGCAAAGGCCCGCGCAAGCTGTCGCCCTTCACCATTCCCTCCTTCCTCGGCAACCTGGTCGCCGGACAGGTGTCGATCGCCCACAGGCTCCAAGGCCCGCTGGGTACACCTGTCACCGCGTGCGCGGCCGGGGTGCAGGCGATTGGCGACGCCGCGCGGATGATCCTGGCCGGTGAAGCGGACGTGGCGCTGTGCGGGGCGCGGAGGCGGCGATTCATCGTGTCAGCCTGGCCGGCTTTGCGGCAGCGAGAGCCTTGTCGAGTGATTTCAACGAGCACCCGGAACAGGCCTCGCGCCCGTTCGACACGGCCCGCGACGGCTTCGTCATGGGCGAAGCCGCCGGCCTGCTGGTGATCGAAGAACTGCAGCACGCACTGGCACGCGGCGCCACGCCGCTGGCCGAACTGGTGGGCTACGGCACCAGCGCCGACGCCTATCACATCACCTCGGGGCCGGAAGACGGCGACGGCGCGCGACGCGCCATGACCCTGGCCCTGCGCCAGGCCGGTATCCAGGGCGCACAGGTGGGCCATCTCAATGCCCACGCCACCTCGACACCAGTGGGCGACAAGGGCGAACTGGCAGCGATCAAGGCGGTGTTCGCCGACGTACCTTCGCCGGTGATCAGTGCCACCAAGTCTGCTACCGGCCACTTGCTGGGCGCCGCCGGCGGTATCGAGGCGATCTTCACCGTGCTTGCCCTGCGCGACCAACAGGCACCGGCCACGCTCAACCTGGTCGACCCTGACCCGGCAGCTGCCGGGCTGGACATTGCCGCAGGCCAACCACGGCCGCTGGATACCGAATACGCGCTGTCCAACGGCTTCGGTTTCGGTGGCGTCAATGCCTGCGTGATTTTCAAGCGCTGGGAGGGTTGAGCCACTGGTCGGCACGCGGGCGTTTGATTAGGCTTGGCCATCGCATCGAGCACACCAGGGAGCACTACCGATGTCCAGACACGACCGCTATGAAGCCGCTCTGCAGGCGCTGGGTTATTCGTTCGATGGCCCGCTGAAGATCGGCGGCGACTATGTGCCAGTGCTGCACCTGGGCGACCAGGTGTACATCAGCGGGCAGATCCCGCGGGTCAACGACACGGTGGTGCACCCGGGGCGGGTGGGCGAGGACGTCAGCCTCGCCGACGCGCAGATTGCCGCCAAGGTCAGCGCCCTGCGCTGCCTGAAGCTGCTGAGCGAAAGCCTGGGCTCGCTGGACAAGGTCAAGGGAATCGCGCGGATCAGCGTGTTCGTGCAGTCGGCGGCGGATTTCACCCAGCAGAGCGAAGTGGCCAACGGCGCCTCGGCGATCCTGCATGAGGTGCTGGGCGACGCCGGCAAGCATACCCGCACCTCGGTGGGGGTGTACCAGTTGCCGAAAAATGCCGCGGTGGAGATTGACCTGATCGCGGTGGTGTAGGTGCAAGGGGCTGGCGTGCAGCCCCTTCAGCCTTGAAGCCCTTCGACCACCTGCGCCACCGTGGTCACCTGGCGAAAGTGATGAGTCCACAGCTCGATACCCAGCTTGCCCGAGCGGTCCAGTGAAGAGCCCACTGTCAGGTCAGTGACCAGGGTCGGGTTCAGCCCGGCATCGAACAGCGCGAAGCCGGCGGCCAGTACGCAGGTTTCGGTCTGCAGGCCGCAGACCAGCACGCGCTCCACGCCCAGTTTCTTGAGGTAGTCGATGGCCTCGGGGGTCTGCCCGTAGCCATGCTTGACGAACACTTCGTCCGCCTCGACCAGGCTCTCGTCCTCGCGCGCCGGGTGCCAGCCGAGTTGCTGCTGGAACGGCGTGACCTGCTCGTCGTGCAACTCGACCGACGCGATGGCGGGGAGTTTCGCGGCCAACGCGCGGATTCCGTCGATCAGCCACTCGGGAGGGCTGAAGGTGGACTGGACATCGACGATAAGCAAAGCCTGCCGCATGGGGTTCTCCGGGGGACGACATGAGGCGGCGGAGTATATCGTCCGTGGGCGATCGTTGCAGGCCTTGGAGCTTGGGTAAGCCACGAGCAGGTGGGCCGGCGGCACGCAGGGGGAGACCGTGACCAAGACCCTGCGCTTGCGCTGATGCGCTAGACTGCGCGCTCCACTACGCAAGGAGGCAACATGGGTATTCGCGGACAGGATCGACAGATCGACAACATCGAGTTCAACGTCACCGACATCAGCCGCAGCAAGGCGTTCTACGGCGACGTTTTCGGTTGGACCTTCACCGACTACGGCCCCACCTATACCGAGTTCTCCGACGGCCGCCTGAGCGGCGGTTTCACCACCGGCGAAGCGGTACGGCCCGGAGGGCCGCTGGTCATTCTCTACGCCGCCGACCTCGACGCCACCCAACAGCGTGTAGAAGCCGCCGGCGCTCGCATCAGCCGCGCCACCTTCGCCTTCCCTGGCGGTCGGCGCTTCCACTTCATCGACCCGGACGGCTACGAACTGGCGGTGTGGACCGCCTCGTAACGCGGCTCAGGCAGTCGGAATGGTCCCCCCATCCACCACGAATTCGGTGCCGGTCACCGCTGCTGCGGCAGGCGAGGCCACGAAGCCGATGACGTTGGCCACCTCCTTAGGGCTGGCGGGCCGACCCAGGGGGATGCCGCCCAAGGCCTGCATGATGATGCGCTTGCCACCCTCGTAATCGGTGCCCGCCTCGCTGGCCAGGCGCTCGGCCAGGGCTACCGAGGCCTCGGTCTCGATCCAGCCGGGCGCGACCCGCACCACGCGCACGCCCTTGGGCGCGACTTCCTTGGACAGGCTCTTGCTGTAGGTCGACAGCGCCGCCTTGGCCGCCGCGTAGGCGGTGGTGGCCTCCGGCAGCGGCAGTTGGTGCTGGATCGAGGTGACGTGAACGATCACCCCGCCGCCCTGCGCCAGCATGCCGGGCAACAGGGCGCGATCCAGGCGCACGGCAGGCAGCAGGTTGAGGTCCAGTTCCTGTTGCCAATGCGCCTCGCCCAATGCGGCAAAGCCCCCGGCCGGTGCGCTGGAGCCGCCCAGCACATGAACGATGACATCGACCCCGCCCAGTTGCCGCTCGACCTCGCCCGCCAACTGCTCGCACCCCGCGAGGGTGGTGAGGTCGGCGCTGACGAACGACGCCTGAGGGGCATCGGCGGGCGCGCTGCGCGCGCAGGTCAGCACCCGGGCGCCCAGTTCGACGAACAGCTCGACCGTGGCCTTGCCCAGGCCCTTGGTGCCGGCGGTGACCAGTACGCGCTTGCCGCGCAGGGTTTCTGATGGATCACTCATGGATATTCTCCGGTGGTAGCAACCTGGGTTGCGGATAGAATCGTGTTTTTGTCCGAACGAGCCGAACCATGGAGCGCGTCAGCCTCAATGACCTCGATGCCGTCCTCGCCATCGCCCGACGCGCCAGTTTTCGCGCGGCGGCCATCGACCTGGGGATGTCCACCACTGCCTTGAGCAACGCCATCGGCAAGCTCGAGGCGAACCTTGGCGTGCGCCTGTTCAACCGCACCACGCGCAGCGTGTCGCTGACCGATGCAGGGCGCCTGTTCGTCGAGCACGTCGCCCCGGCGCTGGGCGAGGTACAAGGCGCCCTGGAGGTAGTACGCGCCCAGCGCGAACAGCCCAGCGGCATGCTGCGCATCAACGCTGCGGCCTTCGCCGCACGCGAGATCATCGGGCCGCTGGTACTGGAGTTCCTGCGGCGCTATCCGCAGATGCAGGTGGACCTGGTCACCGAGGGGCGGCTGGTGGATATCGTCGCCGACGGTTTCGACCTGGGCGTGCGGGTCGCCGACCTGGTGCCCAGTGACATGATCAGCCTGTCCCTCGGCCGGCCGCAGCGCTATGCCGTGGTCGCCTCCGCTGCCTACCTGGCCGCGCGGGGCACGCCAAGGCTGCCAGCCGACCTGCAGCGCCACAGTTGCATCCGCGTGCGCCTGCCCGATGGCGCACTGTTCCGCTGGCGCTTCGCCAACGGCAACAGCGCACAGCAGATCGAGGTGCAAGGGCCAATCACCCTGGATGAGGCCAGCCTGGCACGTACTGCCGTCATGGCTGGCGTGGGCCTTGGCTACTTCATGGAACAGGATGTGCGCGAGGACATCGCGGCCGGTCGCCTGGTGCGCGTGCTGGACGACTGGACGCCACCATTGCCGGGGCTGTGCCTGTACTACGCGGGGCGGCGCAATCCCTCGGCAGGCATGACCGCGTTTCTCGCACTGGCTCGGGAAGTGGCAGAGCAGGCGTGCCGCGAGGGCACGTGAGACAGGGACTTGCTGCATGGGCTGACGGCCTCGCCGGATGTCGGTGAGGCACAGGTTATGCGTTCAGGATCGTCTCGATAAGAAGGATAAATCAGGACGTTTCATTGCGATTTTCAGGATAGTCAACCCAGCACTCAACGCTGTTCGAGAATCCACTGGGTAATGGCCTGCAAATCTTCCTCGCGGGCTTGCGCCTGTGGCGGCATCGGCACCACGCCCCATTGCCCCCGGCTGCCCTGCCGAATGCTTTGCACCAGCTGCCCGGTGCCCTTGCTGCCATCGCGATAACGCGCGGCAATCTCTCGCCAGGACGGGCCCACGGCCCGCACATCCAACTGGTGGCAAGCGCTGCAGGCGTAGCGCTGCATCACGGCAGGGGGCTCGGCGAGCACCTGTGCACTGGCGAACAGCAGCAGCCCGGCTGCGATCACGGCACCTCGAGGCATGGGCATAGGCATAGGCATGGGCATGCTCCTGAAAACGGTGGGCCGTCGAGGGTACCGGTTACACCGATCCTGCAACAGGGCTGGCGGCGCAAACTGTTATCCTCCCTCAATCCCCACCAGCAGACACGACCATGACCGAAGGCCCGACCGCCCTCCCCCCACTCAATGCCCTGCGTGTGTTCGAGGTTGTCTCGCGCCACCTGAATTTCCGCCTGGCGGCCGAGGAGCTGGGTGTCACCCAGGCTGCCGTGGCCCAGCAGGTACGGGGACTGGAGGCGAGCCTGGGCATCAGGCTGTTCGAACGTCTGCCACGTGGTTTGCGCCTGACCGACGCGGGCTTGGGCTACAGCCACAGTATTCGCAACGCCTTGGCCCTGATCGGCGAAGCCACTGCGGCACTGCGCCCGGACAACCTTCACCTCACCGTCAGCGTCACCCCGACCTTCGCCTCGAAATGGCTGATCCCCCGGCTGAGTTCGTTCACCGAGGCCCATGGCGAGATCGACCTGCGGGTGCTGGCCACCGATCGCCTGTCGCGCTTCCAGGCCGACGGCGTGGACCTTGCCGTGCGCTACGGCCATCCGCCTTTCGGCGCCGGGCTCAACACTGAACTGCTGCTCAGGCAGCGGGTGGTCGCGGTGGCCAGCCCTGTACTGCTGGCGCAATGGGGTGCACCGCACAGCCTCGAGCAGTTGCAGCATTTCCTGCTGCTGCACGATGCGCATAATTTCTGGCCTGAATTCATCACCCAGCTGTTCGGCCAGCCGACACAGCCGATGCCGAAGAACGTGCGTTTCAACCAGACCTCGCTGGCCATCGAAGCCGCCGTGGCCGGGCAAGGGCTGGCGCTGTCCAGCGAACTGTTCGTGCAGGAAGACCTGCAGACCGGGCGGCTGGTGCAGGTGTTCGAGCAGGCGCTGGAGATGGACAAGCACTTCTATCTGGTCTGGCCCCGCAGGGGCGGCACGCCTACCGCTCTGGACGTGGTTCGCGGCTGGCTGCTGGAGCAGGTAGAAACGCCCTGAGGCAATAGATTTTCTACTGAATAGACAAGCCCCTGCTGCCTCCCTGCCAGCGGCGCACGGGTGCTAGGCTGATCCCATCACATCAGCCAAGCATTCCATTGGAGGTCACATGTCAGTAGAAAAAGTAGCGATCATCACCGCCGGCGGTAGCGGCATGGGTGCAGCCGCGGCGCGGCGCCTGGCCGCAGACGGATTCAAGGTGGCAATCCTGTCTTCATCGGGCAAGGGCGAGGCCCTGGCCAGCGAACTGGGTGGCATCGGCGTGACCGGCAGCAACCAGTCCAACGACGACCTGCAACGCTTGGTCGGCAACGTGCTGGAGAAATGGGGGCGCATCGACGTGCTGGTCAACAGCGCAGGCCATGGCCCGCGCGCGCCGATCCTGGAAATCAGCGACGACGACTGGCACAAGGGCATGGACACCTATCTGCTCAATGTCATTCGCCCGACCCGCCTGGTCACCCCGACCATGCAGAAACAGCAAAGCGGCGTGATCATCAACATCTCCACCGCCTGGGCCTTCGAACCCAGCGACCTGTTCCCGACCTCGGCCGTGTTCCGTGCCGGCCTTGCAGCCTTCAGCAAGATCTTCGCCGACACCTATGCCAAGGATAACGTGCGGATCAACAACGTCCTGCCCGGCTGGATCGACAGCCTGCCGGCCACCGAGCAGCGCCGCGACAGCGTGCCACTCAAGCGCTACGGCAAGAGCGAGGAAATCGCCGCGACCATTGCCTTCCTGGCCAGCGAAGGCGCGGCCTACATCACCGGGCAGAACATCAAGGTCGATGGCGGACTGACCCGAGGGGTATGAACCTCGCCGCGTGCCTCAGTCGGCAGGTACGCTGAAACCCTTGGCGAAGGTTGGGGTAACGTCCAGCCGTTGCGTCATCAGGCCATGGGCGTGGTAGAAGTCGGCGGTCTCCTGCTGTTGGGCCACGGTGTGCTCATCGACCCCCTGCCAGTGCGGCGGCCGAAAACTCGGCCCAGTGGATGTCGTAGGGCAGGTCGCGCAGTGCATCGGCAGCTTCGAGCTGGGCGCGCATGTTGCCCTTCTGGTCACCGATGCGCAGGGTCAGGCGTTCGGCGGCAAAGACCTGGGTTGCCAGCAGCAGGCTGGCGGCAATCAGCAGAAGGCGGGAACGGATCGGCATGGCGCTCCTCGGGGGATGGACGTGCGCTGGAGCACTGACTGTACCGAGTCGCAATAAATAAATTAAATTTATTTCAGTAATAAACTAATATGCAAATTAGTTTATAAGTCGTAACCCTGTAGAGACAGGCCGCCATGATGGAGGCCCACCTCTACAGGCTTCGGCTCAGTCCTTGGTCCGTTGCAGCAGGCTGTCGAAACGCTTGCCGTCGATCAGGTAGGTCATGCGCACCTGGCCGTTTTCCAGCGGCTCCAGGGTCATGGGCGTATTGGTCTTGTGGTAGGGATGGCGGAACAGCGCCGGCTTCTCGGTGTAGGCGTAGCTGTTGAAGGCCAGGGTATCGCCGGTCCAGCGCACGTTGTTGTACAGGTAGTGCCAGTTCTCGTCCGGGCGGTGATAGAGGTAGACGCCGCTGGCGTCACGCACGACCTCGATCTGCACCGCCCCGGCCTTGCTCGCCCACTTGCCGATATAGCGCTCCAGCCCCGCATGGGCTGGCACCGCCGGCGCCGGGGTGAAGTCACTTGCCTGAAACGGCGTGCGCCGCGCAGTCTCGCCCTTGGTATCGACGTACAGGTCACACAGCGGCGCCACCTGCTCGACCTTGCGGTAGAGGAAGGTGAGCTGGGCATCGGCGACCGGCATGCTCAACATCATGACCTTCGGGGCAAAACCCAAGACCTTCAGGTCGAACGCACGCGCCTCGGACTGAACGTGGATCGAACTGCCGTCCTCCGCGACCTTGTAGTCGGAGACTTCTACGGCCTGGGTCTTGGGCTCGGCGCAGTTGAACGGGTGCAGCAGCACCTTGCCGTCAGCCTTGTATTCGGCGACGTTGGCGATGCCGTTCTTCAGCGGCATCATCGCCCAGATACCGACGATCGCACCCTTGTCGGTGCGCAGGGAAACCTGGTCTTTGCTCGGCGAGTGGCCGGCACAGCCGCCCAGGAACAGGGCGCTCAGGGCGAGAGGGAGTAGCGGTTTGAACACGATGATCATCCATGGTTGGTCGAAGGCAGCCGCCCTGTGCTTGGGGTGTCCCGGCTAAAAGCGGCTGGCCATCATCGCATGAAACGCTCTCGGATCACCCTACTCGGCCCACTCGCGCAAGCGCTGAATGAACTCGGCCAGTGGAACCCGCACTACCGGCCAGTCAGCCACGTGGTGATGGCGCAGCACAGCGGTGTCCGCCTCGAAAGTCACCAGGAAGGCGTTGCCACTGTAGGTGACATCGGCCGATCCGTAGCGCACGGCCTCTGCCTTTTCCAGCAGGGTATCGATGCTTTCGCGAGTCAACTCTTCGGCGATGAATGCCTGCAAGCCATCGGAAACGGTCATGGGCGTACTCCTGTCGCACGGTAAAAAAACGGTCGCCACGGGTACCTGCCCCGTGGCGACGAGTGGATGCAATCAGGGTTTAGGATAGGCGGTATTGATCAGATCGCCGTTCAAATAGAACACGATATCGAACGCAGCGGCCGGTGTGCCCTTCTGGCACTCGGTCCCCGACGAGCCCACATACTTGCTCTTGTTCGAGGCATCCTGGACCTTGGTGGCGTAGGCATTGCGCACCGCCGCGATCACCTGGGTCTCGGTGCAGCGATCGGGGAACATCGTGGAAATGCTCTTCGTCCCGCTTCTGGCACCCTCGGCGATGGTGAAGTTCTTCAAGGTGTAGATATCACCCGCGCCGTGCGTTCCGGCCGGTGCATTGCTGACGCTGTCGGGGTTGATCCCGCCCGGACGGCTGTGGAAGCCCTTGGCAACGTCAGGTGCGCTGACCTCACCGCAGAAGATGTGCTGGGCATTGATCCGCGGGGTGCCGGCCAGGATTCCCTTGCTGCAGGTCGGGTCGGCCTGGGCGGCACCGATGCCGGCCAGGGTCACCAGGCTGACCAGGGCCAGGCGTGTGCAGTTTCTGACAATACGCTTGTTCATCGTGAAGCTCCTTTTCGTTGGGTTGAATCATTGATGCGTTGCTCGGGCGAGTGCCCGGCAAAGCGGTCACAGCCCCAGCAGCCACTTGGCGCGGGTCAGGTAGGCGATGCGGTCGTCGAGGCCGTTGAAGCCGCCGTTGATGCGGCGGGTGACTTCCTTCACGTCGTCTTTGTCGGCGTAGGTGTTGAGCTTGCGGCTGTCCCAGAACCAGCCCGCGACATCCACCGCCAGGAACGGGTCGGTACTGACCAGGGTGGGCGCATCCTTGAGTTCGAAGTCGCGCCCGCAGGCCTGGCCGTACTGGCGGTAGTTGGCCCGCCCGGTCAGCTGGATCAGGCCTCGTCCCTTGAAACGCTTGCCGTCGCCCGACTGGGTGTTGCCCAGGTCCTTGCGCCCTTCATAGGCGCTGCCGCTGGCGATTTCCTCGGTGTAGAGCAGGCACCCGCTTTCATGAGCGATCTGCGCCAGGAAGTGCGCCTGGCGCAGTGGCGTGTCGATCTTGTAGCGAGCGAACACATCGAGGATGGGCTGTCGAAACGCCTCGACCTTGGCGCCGGTCGCATGGATCAGCACCGCCCACAAGGTCGCCGTGCCGATCGTCGACGGCAGGCCTGCGCGCAGGGCGTTCAGGGTGTTGTCGTTGGCGCTGACCGTCTTGCTCTGGGCAATGCCCTGGAGTTCCTGGTAGCGCTTCAGGGCCGTGCGCGAGCCCGGCCCCCAGAGCCCGTCGGTAACCAGGGCACAGACGAATTCGCCGCGCCCGCTGTTCATGTTGAGCAACAACTGCAGGGTGCGGACATCGCCCTTGTCGTTGTTGCCACCTTCACCAACCGATTGTTTGATGCACATGCTTGCCTCCTTGCAGCGGGCACGACTTTCCCGTCGGCGACGGCGATTGCCTGCCTTGCGCTGGTTTCGATAGGGATTGCGGTGGGTCGAGCGGGTCTGGCCGCTACTTGCGAACGAGGGTCAGGCGAGCGCCGAACCTGTCCTTCTTGTTGCGGCTGAACACCTGGACCTGAAGATCGTTGCCGACCGGCCAACCGAGCACGTAGCCCTTGTCCAGCGCGGCGCAGTAGCCAGCATCGGCCTTGGTGATGGGGTAGCGAATGGCATCGGCGATCCGGGATGGCGAGCCCAACTCCAGATTGCACGACCAGGTATCGATGCGCAGTCGGCCTTTCCCTTCACGTCCCTCGTCGGGAATGACCAGGATCAGGTCGAGCAACTCGTCGTCGGTCTCGAAATGCCCGACGAATTTCTGCTCGGCAAACGCCGGCAGCAGTGTCGCCAGTGCCAGTGCACCAGCCAGTGTTGCAAGGGTGGATTTCATCTCGACTCTCCTTGTTGAATGAATGCACATGTTCAGAACGCCAACAGCAAGCCCGCCCATTCGGCGATGGCGATCGCCAACTCCGGACGCACCAGGCCCAGTGCCATCAGCGCTACCAGCAGGCCGGCACCGATGCCGATCACCAGTCGCCTGGGGCCGGACATCCTGCGGCTGCCAACCGACTTCAGATCGATGATCGATTTCAAGGCACTGCCCTCCTCCGGGGATAGAACCAACAGCATCGAACGGTCATTGCGCCTGCTCATCGCCTGGCCTCCTGTAGATCCCCAGCAGCTCGCCATCCACGCGCACGACGATGGCCTCGTTGCCATAGCCCGGCACCTCGATGCTCAACGCATGACTGCCCCGTCCGCGTGCAGGCGTACCGCCGACACGCAACGCCAGACCGTCCCCGACCGGCTCCACCGTGGCGTCCAGCACCAGGCTCAACGAAGCCACCTGGGTGCCCGGCCATAGTCGATTGCAGGCCTGCTGCGCACGCTGCATCTCGGCGCCCAGCGCCATCACGAACTGTTCCAGGCTGCCCATCACGATTGCTCCGCCTCGTCCGTCAGCCAGTAGGGCCTGCGGGCGAAACCGACGTGGTAGGTCAATGCCTGCAGCACGACCTGGTGCTCGCCGATGTTGAGCAGCTTGAAGCTCTTCTCGATGCCCAGCACCCGCCCGCGCGGCGTGCCGCTCAGGCAGCGGTTGAGCAATGCGGCCTGTGCCTCGACCGCCTCCTCCGGGGTCAGCTTTTCCGGATCGAGGCTGCCGACCACGATGCGCTTCACATATCCAACATCCGTCAAATCAAACATCACGGCATTCCCTCTCCGGAAAAACTGGTTGCCAGCGTCGGCCTGCGGATCAGGCCCATCCCTCGCCAGCGTGTCGCTCAGGACATCCGCGCATCACGCGGCGATCTTGGGCGTGACCGACTGGGCGATGATGTCCATCACCCGCGCCAGGCCTTCAGGCATGCCATCGTCCACGGCATGGACCTCGACGTGGTACTTCGCCGACTGGTCGGTGGAACGGGTGTTCTCCTTGTGCGAGGCCACCGAACCGGACACGTTGACCTTGGCGCTGAACGGCCCCCAGCCCAACTTGGCCTCGGCGGAGAAGCTGCCGGAGCGGTCTTCGGTGTCGCGTGACTGCTCAGAGTTGCGCACCTCCATGTCGAAGCTGATGTCCACCTTGTTGATCGCAAGGTTGGGCACCTTCACCACCGCCAGCAGCGGCAGTTGCAGCTCGACTTTCTCGATGGCGGCCGGATCGTCTTCGGTCGGTGCCGAACGGTCGTAGCGGAACGACACGTTGCGGATGTCGCCGACATCGTTGGGGCCGGCGTTGGCCGGGTCGGCCGGGGGCAGGAAGCCAATCACCTTGATGAAGTTCGCGGTGGCATTGGCCAGGCGGACCTGAGCGTCGCAGGCAGCGCTCAGGGGGGCACCGATCAGGTCTGCCATCGGCAGGCCGCGGAATTGGTTACCCATAACAAAGTCAGACATGACGTCTCTCCTAGATCAATTTATCGAGGTTGTGGATCAGTCGCGCCATGCCCTCGGACGAGGGCTGGGTTTCGACTCTGAGGGTGACGCGCGCCACTGGCCCGCTTTCACCATTTCGGCGAACGCCCATATCGACGTTCAAAGGCGTGTGTGTATCGGTCGGCCACGGCGAGTCGGGGTCGACCTCGCCGGCCTGTGCAGCGCTCGGCTCACGGTGATCGGCATGCAGGCCGACCTCGAAGTCGATCTGCATGTCCTTGACGGTCAGCAAACGCGAGCCGACCAGCGACAGCAGGGGCACCCGTACCAGGCGCTCCTCGCCCTCCTTGGCATCGGGCGACTGCAGCGGCAGGCGCACATCGACACTGACCGGACGGTTGTCGTCATCGAAGTACTGGCGCACGGTCGCCATCTGGAAGCGCTGGATCTTGTCCTGGGCCTCGGCCACGGCACCGGCAATGCTCTGGATCAAGTGATGAAGGGAGTGGTTCGCCACGACAGACGCTCCTTGTCGATTGTCGGTGCCGGGCGCGGGCCGTCACGGGAACGGGCCATCTGCGGCTGACACCTGTTGTGGGTGGGTGAGCTCAGGTTATGGCCAGTGACAGGCGCCGTCCCGGCATGGGCGTCCCGAAAACCAGGATGTGCGTCCCAGGTTCATCTGGCCGTGCACTCAGCCATGGATCAGTTCCCTGATCCAGTGATCGAGCACAGGCCGCTCGCCATTGACCGGCACCAGGCAGCAGAATCCCGAGACGCCGCCATTGTTCAGCGCCGTACGCGCAGCCCGCGGCGAGAGACCGAACGCCTTGCGGAACAGGCGACTGAAATGGGTTTCGTCGACAAAGCCATGGTCGTAGGCCAGGTCGCCGATGCGCCGACCGGCGTTGGTGCTGTCGCACAGGGCGAACAGGCAGCGACGCAGGCGGCGTTGCAGCAGGTAGTGGCGCACCCCGCCGAAGCGCTCGAACGAGCGGTACAGCTGGCTGCGCGAAGTGCCGACTTCCTTGGCCAGCACCGCCGGGGTGAGGTCTTCACGGTGCAGGTTGCGTTCGATGTGCAGGCGTACACGACGCCCCAGGTCAGCCTGGCCTGCGACCTGGACCTGCGCCTGGCCAGCCATGGCCTTGGCCAGGCAGGCCGCGACCATCCCCAGTAGCGGCAAGGCCAGACGTAGCGCTTCATCCATGCCCAGCTGCGGCGCGGTTGCCGCCAGCGACGACAACAGACGCGCCAGCAACATACCGGCGGCCGTCTCCCGACGCAGCACCAGGCCATGCAACTGGCCGGCGTCGAACAACAGCAGCGATAGCGCTGTGCGCGGTATGAGCAGGCTGATCCCCTCACTGGCCGCCATGCTGAACGTGGCCGGTTGCGCCAGATCGAGCAACACCACGTCCCACGGGCGCACCCGCAGGCCATTGGCGCAGGCCAGGCCACGCTGCAGTGGCAAGTGCAACAGGTAGTGATCGAGGTCGCACCACCCCAGGCGGGTGCTGTCGCGCCGATAACGGGCTGCGTCCAGATGGCCGCTGCAAAACAGAAAACGACTGAAGTGGTAGACCGTCAGGGAAGTGCGAAAAGGCGTGGCTCTGCGAGCACCGACATCGAACAGCACGCTGGCGAGCAACTGCCAGTGGGCCAGATCCTGGACCGAGGTGTGCGTAGCAGAGCTGCTGAAGGTGGGCAGCAGCGCAGTGTCCTGCGCTGCTGGGGTTTGCGATTGCGGGGTAAGGGTGGATTCCATGGTTCCGACTCACTGTCCATAGTGGAGCCGGAAAGTTGGTTCACTCCCGAGGGGGCCGCATCATTTTGCCATCATCACTTCCTGACTCATTCGATCCGCGGATGCTGTTGCACCAGCACCTTGCGCTTGGCCTCGAGTTCGGCGATCTGCTCGTCGATGTCCTCGATCTTCTGCTCGATGGTGTCGTGGTGCTCCTGCAGCAGTTCCTTGGCTTCCTCCAGGTCCGAGGCCGCAGGCGCCGCGCCGCGCAGCGGCTTGTTGGCGGTCTCTTTCATGGTCAGCCCGGTAAGCAGGCCGATCACGGCGATGACCATCAGGTAGTAGGCCGGCATGTACAGGTTGTCGGTGCTTTCCACCAGCCAGGCGGCGATGGTCGGGGTGAGGCCGGCGATCAGCACCGAGATGTTGAAGGCGCTCGCCAGGGCGCTGTAGCGGATGTGGGTGGGGAACATCGCCGGCAAGGTCGAGGCCATCACACCGATGAAGAAGTTCAGCAGCACCGCCAGGATCAGCAAACCGGCGAAGATCACCCCGAGGCTGCCGCTGTTGATCAGCATGAACGCCGGAATCGACAGCACGAACAAGCCGACGCTGCCGACCACGATGAAGGGACGTCGGCCGACCTTGTCGCTGAGGAAGCCGATCACCGGCTGCACGAACAGCATCCCGACCATGATCGCGATGATGATCAGCACGCCGTGGTCTTCGCTGTAGTGCAGGTTGTGCGACAGGTAGCTGGGCATGTAGGTGAGCAGCATGTAGTAGGTGACGTTGGTCGCGATCACCACACCGATGCAGGTCAGCAGGCTGCGCCAGTGCTTGGTGGCCACCTCCTTGAACGACACCTTGGGCCCCGAGGCCAGGCCTTCGCGATCACCCTGCTCGAGCTTGTCGACGTGCTGCTGGAAGGCTGGCGTCTCCTCCAGGGCGTGGCGCAGGTAGAGGCCGATGATGCCCAGCGGCAGCGCGACCAGGAACGGCAGGCGCCAGCCCCAGTCGAGGAATTTCTCCTCGCCGACGATGGCCGAGATCATCACCACCATACCGGCACCCAGCACGAAGCCTGCGATCGAGCCGAAGTCCAGCCAGCTGCCGAGGAAGCCGCGCTTGCGGTCCGGGGCGTACTCGGCGACGAAGATCGAGGCGCCGGTGTACTCGCCGCCGACCGAGAAGCCCTGGGCCATCTTGGCCAGCAACAGCAGGATCGGCGCCCAGATGCCGATCGAGGCATAGGACGGTATCAGGCCAATGGCGAAGGTGCTCAGCGACATGATGACGATGGTCGCCGCCAGGACTTTCTGGCGACCGTAGCGGTCACCCAGGGCGCCAAAGAACAGACCGCCCAGCGGCCGGATCAGGAAAGGCACCGAGAAGGTAGCCAGAGCCGCGATCATCTGCACGCTGGGCGAGGCGTTGGGGAAGAACACCTTGCCCAGGGCGTAGGCGACGAAGCCGTAGACGCCGAAGTCGAACCACTCCATGGCGTTGCCGAGCGCCGCGGCGGTGATCGCCTTGCGCATCTTGGCGTCGTCGACGATGGTGATGTCTTTCAAGCCGATCGGCTTGACTCTCTTGCGTGATTTCATAAGTGCTTACTCTGTAGCTGACCTGTCGTGACAATCCGCTGTCCCCGGGGCAGATCGGGCGGGCGAACGGTTTTTGGCCACGCAGCCAAAGCAATAGTGGCAACGGGCCCTATGGGGTCAGATACAAATGGACACTAAATAATTCCGCACTTGATGATTTTTTCCTGGTGTCCGCTGCGACAGAGGTACGCCGCCGCACCTGCAGGACACAGGTGCAAACGCGGCGAATGAGCGAACAATGTCTGGGTGTAGGTCATCCATGACCTCAAAGAAGCGCTGTACCTGGGTGACCGAGTGATCGTGATGGATGCCCACCCGGGGCGCATTCGCGAAGACCTGCCTATCGACCTGGCACATTCTCGCGAGCGCCCCCATCCTGCCCTGCAGGTCTTGAAACAGCGCCCGCTCAAGCAGCTAGCCTCCAACCCACGGATGCGCGTCCAGCATGCTCAAGGTGAACCCCAGGACCAACTCGCGCTCGGCAGTACTGCGCTCCTCGGCCAACGTCTGGATATCGTCGAGCACGCCCTGCTCAGGCGAGGACTCGACCTCGGCCATCAGTGCTTCGAGGCGCTCATGGTAGGGCTGGTTGAGCGTTTCGAAGGCTTCGGCCTGCGTGTTGCGCAGGTAGTCCTGCCAGAAACTGCGCTGTACCAACGATGCGGCAATGCGGGCATTGGTTTCCGCCTGCAGGATCGCCGTGCTCGCCCGACGCAGTTCTGCCTCCCCGACATCGGAGAACATCCGGTGGTACATGTAACGTGACTGGGCCGGCAACCCGAGCGGCTTGACCAGCCCGGCCCGGTAAGCCAGATGCACCTCTACCTCGTCGTGCAAACCATAGGGATTGGCGATACGTGCCTGCTGAATGTGCCGGGCGGCGATGCTGTCGACCTCGTCCAGCCGATACAGCTCGCGGCCCAATTGCGTCAATGCGGGGCCAACCGCAGCGGGGGCCAGCCCGATGGTACGTGTGGCGACCAGGGCGCGAACTTCCAGCAGGCTGAGAATCAGCAGCATCTGGTCGGAGCAGGTACGTGGCCCGGCAGCCTGCTGGAAGATCGCCTCGCGAACCTCGCTGTTCTGTACGCAGGCGTCGATCACCTGCCAGACCCTGCGTCGCAGATCCAGCCCCTGCATTGCGTAATCACGGGAGCGGCCAAGATCATGCAGGAAGCGCATCAGGTCACTGCTACCCGGCTCGTGCAACAGACCATTCCATTGGCCCTCGCGCACCGTCCGCTGCGCATCGGTGGAACCTGCCAGCCAGAGTTCGAGCGACTCCTGCCCTCCCGGGGCATGTCGGCGCAGGGGCACGATCACCGCAGCATCCTCTCCCATTGCGGTACGCAGTGTGGCCTGTGCTGTTTCAGGCAGCGCATTGTCATGCAGGCTCAGGCCGGCCAGGCGACGACGCGAACGCGCAAGAGTCGGGCTCATGTCGCTGATGTTGTTGTCGCGCAGGTCGATATCCTCGAGCTGCGGATGCATGTACACCTCGACTGGCAGCTCGACCAACCCCGTACCGCGCAATGACAGACGCTGCAGGTTCTCCAGGGGACCAAGCGGCGGCAGTCGGCCGATGGGGTTGTGCGCAAGGTCCAGGGTACGCAATTGCGTCAGCACGCTCAGCCTGGCCATGCCGGCTTCGTCGATGACGATCTGGTTGCCGGCCAGGTGCAGTTCGGTGAGCTGCGTCAGTAGTTGCAGCCCTTCAGGGATGCTGTCGATCAGGTTGTCACGCAGATCGAGGCTGCGCAGGTTGGCAAAGCGCGAGAGGAAATCTGCGTCGATCGCCTGCAGGTTCAGGCGGCGCAATGTCAGTTGGGTGACATGCTCGAACGTCACGCCCTCAGGAAGTGTGGGCAGGCTATCAAGCCGTTCGCTGTCGATGATCAGTCGGTACGTGCCATCGTGTTCGACGCGCTTGCGCCGCCAGCAATGGCGGATGCGCTGGGCGATCAGGCGACGTCGCTCGATCATGGGCGCGCGGATGATCTCGCGCCGCCAGGTGCCCAGGCTTTGGTTGAGGCTAATCATTTGCTGTTGCAGGTTGCGCAGGTGATCCCACAGGCCCTCGCCGCGCTGGCGCACAGTCTCCAGATACGCTTCGACCTCTACATCCGACAGGGTCGGAAAGACTTGCTGATAACCCCGCAGCAAGGCACGACGTGACCCTTCGGGGCGGCCGCTCAACAGGTAACCGATGCGTCCGTCGCCCAACCGTTGCGCAGGGCGCAGCCCTGTACCGATGGGCGCCATGCCAATGAGGCGGGCAGCCTGCTCGCGCTGGGCAAAGGCGCGCGCGGCCAGGGCATCGGCCAGGTGCCGGGCAGAACGGGCCGCCTCGCCCAACTGCAACCGTTGTGGTGCATCCAGATGCCATAGCAGGGCCTGGAACAGATCGTCCGTGGCGTAGGCACTCGGCATGGGCGTCCCTTGAGCATCGACTGCCAGATAGCCTTTCGCGGTCTTGATCATTCGACGCGTCTGGCTGGCAAGCGAATCGCCTACCTGTGCCAGCACCTGGCCGTCGAACTGTCCGTCACGCACCTCGATACGTACAGAGCTGTCCCAGGGCGACCAGGCCTGCAACAGTCCCAACGCCAGTTGTTCGGTATCCTGAACCACCGCGGCGGCCTGCTCGAAACCTGCACAGGCCCGATCAAGACGGGCGTCACGCAACTGCCAGCGCGCACGCTCGGCCAACGCCAGTGGCACCCGTCCGTGCTCCAGCAGTTGCTGGAGCTGGTCAGCATTGGCCTGGTCGAGCAGCTCCTGGCCGGCACGCGTCGTGAGGGAGGGAAAATCACGGTGCAAGGGCTGCGCTGCCGGGACGGGTGTGGCCTGCAGCTCCTGGACGTGAGCTTCGAACGCGGCGCCACGCAGTTTGGGAAAGCTGTCGTGCAATTGATAACGCTGCGCCGCATCGTAGAGACGCGCTGGCGCAGGTGCATTTTCAAGGTGCAGGCGCCGTATCTGCGCCTCGTCCATCCCGATACTGCGCAGCAGCGGACCGGCCATATCGTCACTCACCTGGCGCAACCCTCTGCCCAGACGGCGTATCAGCATGCCTTCCCCCTGCCATTGCTGGGCAGGCTCCAGGGCATGGCGCAGGCCACCGGCACCGTTGTCCTCAAGCGCAATGGTCGATGCCTCGGGTCGGTTCGGGTGCGCCGCTGCCGCTACATCCGGGTCATCGCCCAAGCGATAGGTCGTACCCTCGATCCCCTGATACGTCTGCCCGTCGAGGGTTGCCCGCTCACCGTGCGCCAGCGCCACTTCTTGCGTGGCATAACCGGGAAGATCGGCACGCGCCAGGCGCAATTGACCATCGGCGCCCCGTAGGGGGGCCAGTTCGTCGACCTGCGCTACCCGCTCAAGCACCTTGCTGGCGCCGGCTGTGACGCCGAGCAGGGCAAGGTTCTGCGCCACCGCCACAAGATGGCCAAGCGCTGCCTCCCGATCGCCGAGTTCCCAGTCACGGTACCCCTCATACACCTCTTCGGTCAGTTGCTCGGCCGTGATCGCCAGCAGTGGCAAGCCGAGTTCTGGAACGAAGAAGCTGGCGATTCCCAGAACGTCGAGCCCCAGCCCCTTGAGCCAGTGCAGTCGACGATCACGCTCGACGCTGTCGACCAGGCTGGTCGGCACGGCCAGCACCTTCGCATCGTCCAGCAGGGTATCGACCTGCACCTGGCGCAGGTGGGCGAACAACGGGCCTGCGACAGGCTGCCACCGACCATCCAGCTCGATGGCAACCTGCGGGCCGCCTTGGGCCAGCAAGCGCTCCAGCACCTGGGCGAAATGCACGCGGTCCTTTACGCTGACGAAACGCTGGAAGAACGACCAGTAACCCGCCTGGCGAAAACGCCGGCCCAGCGCCTTGAACAGCTCGGACCAGGAGCTGTGGACACTCAAGGCGCCCTGCGGATCGTCCGGTATCCAGGCGATCAACTGCTCAGGTTGACCTTCTGCTCCCTCTTGCCCGGGCATCTGGAACACCACCACCCCCTGGATCCTGCGGCCCAACAGGCGTATGTCCAGTGCCGTCAGCGAGGCTGGCTGGGATGGCGAAGCGCAGACCTTTTGTAGCGCCGCCAGCATGTGCTCGTCGATATCACCCTTAAGCCGCGCCAGCCACGCTGTGGCCTCCAGCCCCTCTCGCCAGCCCTGTTCGAGCAGGGCTTCGTTGTGTCGGCGTATCGCATCGTTGCCGAACAGCACGTGCTTGAGATGCTGCTGGTAGAGCCCCCCCAGATCCAGGGTGCGACACAGGCCCGCGAAGACCCGGGGCTGGAGGGCAAGAGTATTGCCTTCGGCATCGAGTACTGCCGACGCTGCCCGCCAAGCGACCTTCGATGTTTCGGCGCGCTCGAAATTATGCAGCGCCGAGGCCAGCAGGCTGTGTTCGAAACTGCGCATGACGATGCCATCCGGGGCCCAGCCGACGCTCGACGGGAAGCGGATCTGGACCTCGCGCCGCAGCATGCTGCGGCGCACATCCAGCGAGGGTTGAACCTGTTTGTCCAGCGCCTCGCTCAGCAGGGGCGCGGCAAATTCCTCCAGTGGCTGGATCTGCCCAAGCAAGGCACGCACCGCATGTTGCGTGTGTTGCTGGGCGCGCAACGCCCGGTGCAGTGCGTCCAGTTGTTCGGGCGTGGCTGCACTCAACCAATTGGGCAGACGGCTGGCGATCAGTGTATCGATCGTTTCATCGGGAAGGGATCGGGTCGGCATGATGCTGCTCCATGGCATTGAAAACGCGCATGAAGCCAGCGAGTGCAGGGACGCACGTGGTAGCTATTTCTCAAGTCCCGGACAAACGCAGGTTTACCCCCATGGCCTGGGCGAAGGTTTTCACCAGTGGGCTGCGTGGGGTGTTGTGGCGCAGGATCAGGCAGAACGGTGTGTGAAAACGCACCACCTCGGCATGGATCACACGCAGGCGGCCCTGGCTGACCAGCGATTGTGCATAGTGGCACGGCAGAAAACCGATGAAGTTGCCGGTGAGCAGCAGCATCGCCACCGCCTCGACCTGGGTGGCCGACGTCTGGTTGTTCTCCTGCTCGAAGAACTGCCATTTGGCCGTGTGCATGGCATAGCGGTGGTGGACGAAGTTGTGTTCGCGCAGGCTGTCGAGGGGGATGTCGGCATCGCTTCGGGCGAACAATGGATGGCCTTCGCCGCAATACAGCGCCGAGGCTTCCTGGTACATCTCGAAATAGTCGAACTCTTCCCGGCGCTGGTACAGCGGGACAATGCCGGCAATGAACCGACCCTCGATGACGCCGCGCTCCACCTCGTCCAGTTGCGCCACGTTCAGGCGTACACGCACCTTCGGATGATCGCTGGAAATTTGCCGGATCGCGGCGATCAGGGGCGAGCTTCGGTCGGACAGGGTGTTGTCGATGGCGCCCACGCCCAGTTCGCCGATCAGCTCGTTCTGGGCACTGCTGATGCGGTCGCGAAAGTTGTCGACCGAGTTGAACAGCTCGATCGAGGCCTGGTACACCACCTGCCCCTCTTCGGTCAGGCTGAAGCCTTCCCGCCCGCGGCTGCACAAACGCATGCCGATACGGATTTCCAGATCGGAAATCTGCTTGCTGATGGCTGCCAGGCCCACGTTCAATTCGTTCTGCGCGGCGCTGAAGCCTCCTGCCTCGACCACTGCCTTGAACACCTTGAGCAATTTGAAGTCCTGGCCACTCAAGGCCAGTGGCGCACGAATCCGGGTTTTTTCCGGCAGGTTTCCCGCAGTGGAAAGTGAGGTTTCCATTGTAAGTATTTACCTCGCGCTCGGCTTTCAACAGGCTGGATAGCACAACAAGAAATCAGCCCATCTCGCCATCATGACCCTATGCAACGGCATATTGCAAGACTCTCCAAACTTTCTATTTCAGTCGCAAGCGATTGATTTAATTCATTTTTATACCCTGCCCCAGCCTATGTGAAACCTGCCTTCGCAGGCGTCATGACGGCCCGAACCTGCTGACACAAGATTTTCCTTCGAGGAACGACAACAATGACTCAGCCCACCGACCGCCTCTGGGGCGCCCGCTTCGCCTCAGGCCCGGCAGCCGCCCTCGCCGCCCTGTCGCGCTCGCCACAACGCTACTTCCAGATGGCGCCCTACGACCTCGCAGGCTCCCGTGCCCATGCCCGTGAGCTGCAGCGCGCAGGCCTGCTGGACAGCGACGAGACCGCGCGCATGCTGGCCGCCATCGACACCCTCGATGCCGACTTTCGTGCCGGCCGCGTGCAGCCGATCGAGGACGACGAGGACGTGCATACGTTCCTCGAGCGCGTGCTGACCGAGCGTCTCGGCGCGCTGGGCGGCAAACTGCGCGCCGGGCGCTCGCGCAATGATCAGGCGGCCAACGACCTGCGTCTGTTCCTGCGCGATCACGCACGCAAGCTCGCCGAACAGGTGCTGGCCCTGCAGGACGCCCTGGTGAGCCAGGCCGAACAGCACGTCGACACACTGTGCCCAGGCTTCACCCACCTGCAACAGGCGCAACCGATCAGCTTCGCCCATCAGTTGCTGGCCCATGCGCAAGCGATGCTGCGCGACGTGCAACGCCTGGTCGACTGGGATACGCGCACGGCCCTGTCCCCCCTGGGCGCTGCGGCGATGGCCGGTTCGGCCATCGCCCGCCAACCACAACAGTCAGCGCTGGAAATGGGCTACAGCGGCCCGTGCGAGAACTCCATCGACGCCGTGGCCAGCCGCGACCATGTCGCCGAGTTCCTGTTCATCGCCAGCATGCTCGGCATCAACCTGTCGCGCCTGTCCGAGGAATTCTGCCTGTGGTCGTCGCGCCAGTTCCGCTGGGTCGAGCTGGACGATGCCTATGCCACCGGCAGTTCGATCATGCCGCAGAAGAAGAACCCGGACATCGCCGAGCTCACCCGTGGCAAGGCCGGGCGCCTGATCGGCAACCTGACCGGCCTGCTGTCCACCCTCAAGGCCCTGCCGCTGTCGTACAACCGCGACCTGGCCGAGGACAAGAGCGAGGTGATGGACACGCTCGACACGCTAGGCCTGGTGCTCCCCGCCATGGCCGGCATGGTGCGGACCATGCAGGTGCGCGTGGACGAACTGCGCCGCCAGGCGCCGCTGGGCTTCACCCTGGCCACCGAGGTCGCCGACTGGCTGGCCATGCGCGGCGTACCGTTCAAGGAGGCCCACGAGATCACCGGAGCCTTGGTGCGCGCCTGTGAGGCGCAGGACATCGAGCTGTGGCAGGCGAGCCCTGCGATGCTCGCCGACATCGACCCGCGCCTGACACCCGAGGTGCGCGAGAGCCTCACCCTGGAAGCGGCCATCGCCATGCGCAGCGGCCACGGCGGTACTGCGCCACAACGCGTGCGCGAGCAGATCGTGCGCCTGAAAGTCGCCCTTGAAGCACAACAGGCCTGGGCTGCCCATTACCAAGGGCCGCGCACCTGAAGACCTGTGGGCAGCGGTTTCGCAAGGACCCGCTGCCCGCCACCGATCGACACGCCCAGGCGCCCTGCGCCGACTGCGGAGCCACACCATGAGTCAGATACACGCCAAACGCCTCGCCGATGAGCGCAGGCAACAGGAAAACGAGTTCGACATCAGCCGCTACGAACATGTCCCGCGCCGTTACTACGGGCGCATGTTCTTCGCCACGCTGATCGTCGTGCTGTTGCTGGGGCTGGCCAATGCCTTTGCCAACGGCAAGATCGAATGGGCCTTCGTCGGCCAGTTCCTGACCTCCGAGGCGATCCTCTGGGGCCTGGGCAACACCATCGTCATGTCGGTGATCGCCATGGCCTTGGGCATCGTCTTCGGCGTCATCACCGCAGTGATGCGCATGTCGCAGAACCCGATTCTGCAGTACGTGGCGCTGGCCTACACCTGGCTGTTCCGGGGTACGCCGCTGATCCTGCAACTGCTGCTGTGGTTCAACCTGGCGCTGATCTTCCCCACCATCGGCATTCCTGGCCTGTTCCAGTTCGACACCGTGACGCTGATGACCCCCTTCGTCGCCGCGCTGCTGGGCCTGAGCATCAACCAGGGCGCCTACACCGCCGAGGTGGTGCGTGCCGGCTTGCTGTCGGTGGACACGGGCCAGTACGAAGCGGCCAAGTCGATCGGCATGCCGCGCCTGCAGGCGCTGCGCCGGATCATCCTGCCCCAGGCCATGCGCATCATCATCCCGCCGGTGGGCAACGAGTTCATCGGCATGGTCAAGATGACCAGCCTGGCCAGCGTCATCCAGTATTCGGAGCTGCTGCACAACGCGCAGAACATCTACTACGCCAACGCGCGGGTGATGGAGCTGCTGATCGTTGCCGGCATCTGGTACCTGGCAGTGGTGACCCTGCTGTCGTTCGGCCAGAGCCGACTGGAACGTCACTTCGCCAAGGGCGCCGGCAAGCGCTCCTGATCGGTCCTAGAGAGAACATGCCCATGAGAAGCATCGTCAAGGCCGTTGGCCTGCAGAAATACTACGGCGACTACCACGCGCTGAACGACATCAACCTGGAGATCGAGCAAGGCGAAGTGCTCTGCGTGATCGGCCCCTCGGGCTCCGGCAAGAGCACCTTCCTGCGCTGCATCAACCAGCTGGAAAAGGTCGATGGCGGCGGTCTGTGGGTCGACGGCGAGCTGGTCGGCTACCGCATGGCCGGCCACAAGCTGCACGAACTGACCGAATCGCAGATCGCCCGCCAGCGCCTGGCCACCGGCATGGTGTTCCAGCGTTTCAACCTGTTCCCCCACCTGACCGTGCTGCAGAACATCATCGAAGGGCCCTGCCAGGTGCTGCGCCGCTCGCCCAAGGAAGCCACCGAGGATGCCCTCGAACTGCTGGCCCGGGTCGGCCTGAGCGACAAGCGCGACCACTACCCCATCCAGCTTTCCGGTGGTCAGCAGCAGCGTGTCGCCATCGCCCGCGCCTTGGCCATGCGCCCGAAACTGATGCTGTTCGACGAACCCACCTCCGCGCTGGACCCCGAGCTGGTCGGCGAGGTGCTGTCGGTCATGCGTGACCTGGCCAAGTCCGGCATGACCATGGTCGTGGTCACCCACGAGCTGGGCTTTGCCCGCGAGGTGTCCAACCGAGTGGTGTTCATGGACGCCGGACAGATCGTAGAAGCAGGAAGCCCCGAAGAGGTGCTCCTGGCCCCCCAGAACCCGCGGACCCAGAACTTCATTTCCGCGGTTCGTACCTGACTGCCGCCCACAACCATAAAGAGAACCCTAGGCATGAAAAAAACCCTTCTTGCGTGCAGCGTACTGACCGCCCTGGCCTTCAACGCCCAGGCCGCCGTGGAACTTCCGGCCTCGATCAAGGCCAAGGGCGAAATCGTCGCTGCGATCGTCCCCAACTACCCACCGATGGACTTCAAGGACCCGGCCACCAACCAGCTGACCGGCGTCGATGTCGACCTGGGCAACGCCCTGGCCGAACGCCTGGGGGTGAAGATCAAGTGGCAGGAGACCGCCTTCGAGCAGATGATCAGCGCCCTGGTCACCAAGCGCGTCGACATCATCCTTTCGGGCATGACCGACACCAAGGAACGCCAGCAGGTGGTGACCTTCGTCGACTACTTCACCAGCGGCCCGCAGTTCTACACCCTGCAAAGCCGCGGCGAGATCAACGAGATGACCGACCTGTGCGGCAAGAAAGTCGGCACCAGCCGCCGCACTACCTGGCCCAACGATGTCGCCACCTGGAGCAAGGCCAACTGCGAAGCCAATGGCAAGCCGGCAGTGATCGTGCTCGGTTCCGAAGGCAGTGCCGATGCGCGCGCGCAACTGCGCCAAGGGCGCCTTGATGCCGCCGTGCAAGGCAGCGAAACGCTGCCTTATATCCAGGACCTGGAGAAAGGCACCTTCAAGATTCTGGGTACCCCGCTGACCACCCAGCTCACCGGGCTGGGCGTGGCCAAGGATAACGCTGCGCTGTCGGCTGCGATCCGCAGCGAACTGCAGGCGATGGTCGACGATGGCAGCTACCGCAAGATCCTGGAGAAATGGGGCGCAGCCGATGGCGAGCTGAACCCGATCACCATCAACGGCGGGAAGTGATTCGACAGGTTGAAATTGCGGCGTACTTTTCGCGGGTGAACCCGCGAAAAGGCCCATACCGACATTTCCCAATGCCCGAGAATGGACTGTGGCCACCTACTCCCCCGTCATCCGCCGCCTGATGCTGAGCTCGCTGACCCTGGTGATCAGCCGCTCGCTCACCAGCCCCCTGTTGGCGTTGTTCCTCACCACACAACTGGGCATGGCCCAGCATGACGTGGGGCTGCTGATCAGTGTCGCCGCACTGTCGGGCACCGTGTTCGGCCTCTACGGCGGCTACGTGATCGACCGCTTCGACAAGCGTCGCCTGCTGGGCCTGGCAATGCTTTCGACCGCGATCGGCTTCCTGCTGCTGACCTTCGCCCAGGACGCCTGGCAGGCCGCGCTGACCCTGGTGCTGACCGAGTCGGCCTCGGCACTGTTCGTCATTGGTTCCAAGGCCATGCTTGGCGAATACCTGGCGATCGAGCAGCGCGCCAAGGCCTTCTCCTTGCGCTACACCCTCACCAACATCGGCTACGCCACCGGCCCCATGCTCGGCGTGGTGCTGGTCGGGCTGCACCCGCTGGCGCCCTTCTGGACCGCCAGCACGGTGGCCCTGCTGAGCCTGTGGGTGATGAGCGCGGTGCCCGCCAGCACGGCGAACACCACCCTTACCGCGCAGCCGCCAACGCGCTTCATGGCCGTACTGGCGGCGGTGCGCAGCGACCGCATCCTGCTGCTGTTCACCGCGGGCAGCTTGCTCAACGCCCTGGTGCACGGACGCTTCACCATCTACCTGTCGCAGTACCTGCTGGTGAAGTACCCACCGGCGCAGGCCATGACCACCCTCTCGGCGCTGCTGGCCTGCAACGCCCTGGTGGTGATCGTGCTGCAATTTCAGTTCGGCCGGCTGCTCAGCCGCGACAACCTGGGGCGCTGGATGAGCATCGGTGCGGTGCTGTTCATCGGCGGGCTGGCGGGGTTCCTGTATGCCGACAATCTGATCAGTTGGTGTCTGGCAATGTTCGTCTTCACCCTCGGCGAAATGATCCTGTTGCCCAGCGAGTTCCTGTTCATCGACAGCATTGCCCCTGAACACCTCAAGGGCAGCTACTACGGATTCCAGAACCTGGCGGCAGTCGGCGGCGCACTGAGCCCGGTACTGTGCGGCTACCTGCTGGGGACAGGCATGCCCGGCAGCATGTTCATCGCGCTGATGGTCACCGCCGCGTGCGGCGGCGGATTGTGTGCTGCAGCATGCCTGTGGGCGCAGCGTCGGCGTGAGGGACCGCCGATGCTCTGACTCAACGCGCCCGGCGCAGGGCCTGGTCCAGATCGCGTTGCAACGAACGCACGTCCTCCAGCCCCACGTGCAGGCGCACCAGGGGCCCGACCAGGGTTGGCGCACACTGGCGCTCGCGGGTCCCGGCCAAGGTCACCAGGCTTTCGTAGCCGCCCCAGGATGCACCGATCCCGAACAGGCGCAGGCCATTGACAAAGGACTCGGCGCTCGCCAGCGATGGGTTCGCCAGGGTGAAACTGAGCAAGCCATTGCTACCGCTGAAATCGCGCTGCCACAAGGCGTGCCCAGGGTGCTCCGGCAAGGCTGGATGGAACACCTGTTCCACCTCCTCGCGCTGCTGCAACCAGCGCGCGATGTCCAACCCCTGACGCTCGTGCACAGCCATGCGGCTGGCCAGGCTACGCGCACCACGCAACACTAGCCAGGCATCGTCGGGGCTTACGGTGCAGCCGCAGTTGTCGCTCATGCGCGAGAGCGCGGCAAAGGCTTCGCGGGTAGTACAGACACTGCCCATCATCACGTCGCTGTGTCCGCCCAGGTACTTGGTCAGGGCCATGACCGAAATGTCAGCGCCCAAGGTCAGCGGCCGGTGCAGGTAGCCCGAGCCCCAGGTGTTATCGACGGCCAACAGCACGCCGCGGGCCTTGCACAGGGCAGCCATGGCCGGCAGGTCGTTGAGCTCGTAGAGCAACGAGCTGGGGCTTTCGCTGTAGACCATGCGTGTTTCGGCGCGCAGCACCTGCTCCAGGTCACGGCCGTCGGCGGCGAAGTACTGCACCTGCACGCCGAAGGGTTCGAGCAGCTCACGCGCCAGGCGCCGCACCGGATCGTAGACACCATCGCTGATCAGCAGATGATCTCCCGGACGCAAGTAGGCCAGGAACGTCTGGGCGATTGCCTGCAGGCCGGTGGCGTACAGGCGGGTGCGATACCCCCCTTCCAGCTCGCTGACCAGGTCTTCCAGGGCAAAGGCCGTGGGGTTGCCACGGGCTCCGTAGCTGAGCACACGCTCCTGGTCGCGGCGGCTGCGGGCCTGGCGCATGTCGGCGACGCTGTCGAACAGCACCGTGCTCAGGCGGCTCACAGGCGGATTGACCCCATGCGCACCTGTACCCGGCTCGCCCCGACCACCGTGCACCAGGCGCGTGGCCACCGGGTCGACAGGGGTCAACGGACTGAAGCTTGCGGTTTCGGCCTCGTTCATCTGGGCGATCAGGCCGGTTTCCCAGGCCAGGTACTGTCGAGCCGCGTCCTTGTTGCCGCTGTGCCGGTCATGGACGAAGAACAGGAAGTCGATACAGGCTGCATCCGGCAACGACAGGTCATTCTCCACCTGCGGCCAGTCGTTCAGCGATGCACGGGGGAACAGGCGTGCGGCCTGTTGCTGAGCAGGTGTCAGCTCGGCGAGCGCCAACTGCGCCACGCGCGGATCGTCGGCGATGAACACCAGGCGCTGCCCAGCCCCGCCCACCTGCTGCGCCAGCTGCGGACGGATCGACCACCGGGCGCCTTGCAGGTGGCGCTTGCGGTAGGCGGTGCTGGAGCGCAGGTCGATCAGCAACGCGTCTGCAAGCTCATCGACGCGGGCTTCGGCGAGGGTCACCGGCAATGGTGCAGCCACGTCCAGAGCCAGGCCGCTGTCCAGGCCCCCTTCGAGCACATGGGCCTCGTGGCCCATCTGGCGCAGCCAACTGGCGACCACTGGCGCGCGCACGCCATCCGTGTCGAACAGCACCACACGGGCCTTGCGCACACCGATATACAGGTCGGTGCCCTGGATCAGCTGGCCACCAGGGCAATGCTGTGCGCCCGGCAGGCTGCCGGCGGCGAACTCTTCGGGGGTGCGCACGTCGCAGAGAAACAGGCTGCGCCCGGCGTCGGCGGCCCACTGTCGGACCTGCTCTGCATCCACCCAGGCGACCCCCGCCTGCTGGGCCAGTTGCCGCGCCCGCGCACGTTGCCTGGTCAGCGCGGCGCCGCTGTGCTCGGAGTACCCACGCTGGCTACCGTGATCCAGCGGCAGGTCCACCAGGTACCAGCCTTGGGTGCCGTTCTCCAAGGCATAGACCGGGTTGTCTATGCCCAGGTTGATCAGCGTCTGCGCACCGATGATGCTGCGGGTGCGGCCGGCGCAGTTGATCACCACCGGGGTGTGCGGGTCGCTCACCAGGTCTTCCAGGCGATAGCCCAGCTCGCCATTCGGGCAGCAGGTGGCGCCGGGGATGCTCATCTTGGCGAACTCCTCCAGCGGGCGACCATCGAGCAGCACCAACGGCTTGCCCTGGCGCTGCCACTCAGCCAGCTCCTGGGCGCTGATGCGCGGGGTGTGGCAGGCATGCTCGACCAGCTCGCCGAAGGCCTTCGAAGGCAGGTGCACACCGGCGAACAGCTCGAAACCGGCGCGCTGCCAGCCCAGGCTGCCGCCCTCCAGGCAATGCACGGCGGTATAGCCCAACGCTTGCAGACGCTCGGCTCCGCGTTGGGCCAACGCACCGCTGGTCTCATCGTAGACCACCACACGCACCGCAGGATTGGGCGCCAGGCGCGGCGCTTCGAGCTCAAGGCGGCTGTAGGGCAGATTGACGGCGTAGAACAGGTGGGCCTCGCCGTATTGACCGTGCTCGCGCAGGTCGAACAGGGCAATTTCCTGGCCGTCGAACAGCCAGGTGTGCAGAAGCTCGGGGGTGATGCTGGGGATCATGGGACGCAGTCCGTGGTCGTTGGTGGGGGGCAGCGCTGGGAGATCGTGTCGTTCCTTTCGCGGGCAAGCCCGCTCCTACAGGTGCCTTAGATGTAGGAGCGGGCTTGCCCGCGAAAAGCGCGACACCGATCTCAAAGCCCGTAAGCCTCGATCGAAGGCGCCATCTGTGATTTGTTGTAGTTCACCACGCTACCGTCATCCTTGACGCCGTAGCGGTGCTCCAGAGACTCCAGCGGGCGGCCATAGAGGTGGAAGTGCAGCGTCGGGCTGTCGCCCTCGACGCGGATGCCATGCAGGTCCTCGCCCAGGAAGGCCACCGAGGTTCCCGGCTGCACCACGATCTCGCGCTCCAGCGCCAGGGTGGCACGGGCCGGATCGCTGCCGTCGTCCTCGCGGCGGTACACGCGGTTGAGCTCCTGGCCCTCGACGGCGACGATGATCGCCCAGGTCTCGTGGTTGTGCGGCAGGGTCGCCTTGCCTGGCAACAGCGAATTGACGTACAGGGTCGGCGACTCGCCGTCGTCATTCAGGCGATAGCGAAACTGGGTTTCGCCGGTGGCGGCATCCGGGGCCGGAAAACGCTCGAAGTTGAACAATTCGCGGCGCTCGGCCAGGCGCTCGAGCAGCTTGACGATCTGCTGCAGGGCTGCACGGTCGACGCCGCGCGCATGGATGGCACGCACTTGCGCAAGGAACGGCTGGATCACGGAATCACGGGACATGGTCGGTCTCTCTTGGCTGGAGGCTGAAATCACACGCTGAGGCTGTAGCGCCCCAGGTTGGTCAATACATCGGGCGCCGGGCGGCTCGGGCGCTGGCTGCCCTCGCCCAGCGCGTGCTGGAGGAAGGCCTGGGTGCGCGCATGGGTCGGGGCACGGAACACCTGCTCGGCGCTGCCGTGCTCGACGATGCGGCCATGCTCGGTGAAGTACACCTGGTCGCTGATCTCTTCGGCAAAGCGCATCTCATGGGTGACCAGCACGCAGGTCATGCCCTCCTCGGTCAACTCGCGGATCACCGCCAGCACCTCGCCGACCATCTCTGGGTCGAGCGCCGAGGTCACTTCATCGAACAGGATCAGCTTGGGCCGCATGGCCAGGGCGCGGGCAATCGCCACGCGCTGCTGCTGGCCACCGGAGAGCTCACCCGGGAACGCCGTGGCCTTGTGCCCCAGGCGAACCTTGTCGAGCAGCGCCAGGGCCTCGTCGCGCACAGCCTGGCGCGGGCGGCCGAGCACCTTGGTCGGGGCGATCAGCAGGTTGTCGAGCACACTCAGGTGGGGAAACAGGTTGTACTGCTGAAAGACGAAACCGACCTGCTTGCGCAGGGCGATCAGCCCGGCTTCGCCCTGCAACTGCTCCACCGCGGTATCCCCTATGCGGATGTTGCCGTGCTGCGGGCGCAACAGCCCGGTCATGCAGCGCAGGATGGTCGATTTGCCTGAGCCGGACGGGCCGATGATCGACACCGCCTGCCCGGCCTGCACGTCCAGGTCGATACCGCGCAGCACCGGATTGTCGCCAAAGGCCAGGTGCACATCGCGAAGCTGGATCAAAGGTTCAGAAGGCATAGCGACGCTCCAGGCGTTGGGTCAGGCGGGCAATCGGGTAGCAGTAGAAGAAGAACAGCGCCAGCACACTGAAATACACCAGCACCGTGAAACCGCTGCGGTTGACGGTGTTGGCAGCGATCTGCGCACTGTCGATCAGGTCGTGCACGCCCACCAGCGAAGCAAGCGCGGTGCCCATGGTCACCACCGCGTACAGGTTCATCCACGGCGGCAACATGCGCCGCAGGCACTGCGGCAGAATGATCGAGGTGAAAATCTGGCCACGGCTGAAGGCCAACGAGCGCGCGGCCTCCCACTGAGTGGCCGGAATCGAGGCGACCGCGCCCCGGAAGATCTCGGCTACGTTGGCGCTGGCTGGCAGCGCAAGGCCCACGGTGACCTTGAGCCAGTCGGGAAAGGCCACCCAGGTACCGGCGATCTGCACATCGAACGGGAATACATAGGAGGTAAAGTAGATCAGCACCAACCAGGGTGCATTGCGAAACACCTGCACCCACAACCGCGCCACGCCGCGCAGGGGGCGCAGCGGCGACAGCAGCAGGATCCCCACCAGCAGCCCCAGCAGCGTGCCCAGGCCAATGGCGCCGACGCTGATCTGGATATTCTGCAGCAGGCCTGCCCCCAGGGTGGGCGACCACTGCCAGAGCGTGGCGAAATGCTCAATGGCCATAACCCGGCATCCTCAAGCGCGCTTCCAGGGCGCGACCGATACAGTTGACTGCAAAGCTGAGCAGTCCGAAAAAGGCCAGGATCAGCAGCATCAACTCGATGACGTTGTCGCCCTGGGTCCAGATCATGATCGACGCATAGGTAATGTCGTTGACGGCGATGGCCGAGGCCACCGCGGTCATCTTCACCAGGTCGATCAGGTTGTTGACCAGCGCCGGCAAGGCGAAACGCACGGCCAGCGGCAGTTGCACCTGCAGCAGTTGCTGGCGACGGCTGAAGGCCAGCGAGCTGGCCGCTTCGAGCGTCACCGCCGGCACGGCTTCGATCCCGGCGCGCAGGGCTTCGGCGTGAAAGGCGCCCTTGTGCAGGGAGATCACCAGCACCACCCAGGCGAACGGGGTCATGGGGTTGGCACTGCCCAGGCTCTGGTTGATCAGCATGTTCAGCACCAGGAAAGCGCAATACAGCTGCACCAGGGTCGGCGTGTTACGCGTCACCTCGATGAAGGCCCGCGCCGGCCAGGCCAGCCAGCGCTGCCCGGACGTGACCGCAGCAGCCAACAACACCCCCACCAGCAGGCTGCCGACGATGCTGAACAGGCACAGACCGAGGGTGGTCAACGCACCGTCGAGCAGCTTGCCGCTGGCATAGGCGTCGAGCAGGAACGCGTAGTTCAGGCCGAGATGGGCAAGCTGCCCCACCAGCCAGTGCAGGCTGTCGCTCATCAGGCGCCTTCGCCCTGCAGCTTGGCACGCAACTCCACCAGCGCCGGCGAGGCCGGGGTGATGTGGTTGGCCTGCTCACGCTCGATCAGCCAGCCACTGCGGTGCCACTGCTTGACGAAGGGGTCCAGGCGCTGCT
This sequence comes from Pseudomonas sp. RW3S2, assembly GCF_014268955.1. Classification (NCBI taxonomy): domain Bacteria; kingdom Pseudomonadati; phylum Pseudomonadota; class Gammaproteobacteria; order Pseudomonadales; family Pseudomonadaceae; genus Pseudomonas; species Pseudomonas sp. RW3S2. Next base: position 198,400 of record NZ_JABWRM010000007.1, read on the forward strand.
GGGTATCGGTTTCGCCCAGGCGGGTCCAGATCACCGAGGGCGCGGGGTTCAGTTCCGGGGCCAGGGCACGATAGCCGCTCCACTCTCCCCCCTTGGCCAACAGCGGATTGATCAGCGTGGCGTCATGCACCGCGGCCACGCAGTTGTTGCCGCGCAGGGCCAGCAGGGATTCGGCGGAGGTCTTGAAGGCCTTAAGGTCGGCGCCCAGGTCGATCAGCGCCTGGGTGTAGCTGCTGCCCTGGGAGGTGCACACCGGCTGGCCCTTGAGGTCGGCCCAGGTCTTGACCGGGCTGTCCTCTGCCAACGCGGCGGTGCCGCCGACCCGGTAGAACGGCGTGGGCACGTGGCCCAGCAGCTTGTCGCGCTCAGGTGTCCATTCCATGTTGGCGATCAGCAGATCGACCTTGCCCTGTTGCAGGAACTGCACGCGGTTGGCCGGCTGTACGGCGACCAGATCGACCTCGACGCCCAACTGGCGTGCCAGGTCGCGAGCCAGGTCGACGCTGAAACCGATTGGCTCGCGGGTATTCGGGTCGATGGCACCGAAGGGGCCACCGGAAAGCACCACACCCACCGCCAGCTTGTGGCGCTGCTGGATCTTGTCCAGGGTGGCATCGGCCTGGGCAAGGCCGCTGGCGGCCAGGCCGGTGGTGGCGAGCAACGCGGCAAACAGGCCGCGACGGGCAACGGTGGACAGCGACATGGTGGGCTCCTGATCCCGGCAGCCGGAACACCCGGCCAATGAGGGCGCATCCTAGAAACTTGGCAGGATCAGGGGAAATGCAAATATTGCCTATCGTTATAACTTTGATCGCGTGACCAGCAGCTTTATTTGGCATAAGCAGCGAAAACAAAGGGGATTGCACCCAGACATTGCAAATCCAGGCCAACAAAACATAATGTTTCTTTATCGTTTATTGATCGACAGTAATGTAAAAACAGGCGATCCGCCCCCATTCCAACCGCAGGCCCGCCCATGACCACACCCGCCCTGGACCTCGATTTGCTGCGCACCTTCGTCGCCATCGTCGATCACACAAGCTTCGCCGAAGCGGGTCGTCACCTGGCCCGCACCCAGGCCTCGGTCACTCAACACATGCAACGCCTGGAACAGCAGGTGGGCGTGGCGCTGCTGCGCAAGCAGGGCCGGCACAAAGCCCTCACCGACGCCGGCCGGCAGCTGCTGCGCCATGCCCGGCAGATGCTCGCACTCAACGACGAAGCCCTCGCCGGCCTGCGCCAGGACGGCCTGAGCGGCGTGCTGCGGATCGGTTCGCCGCACGACATCGCCGACACCATCCTGCCACCGCTGCTCGGCCATATCGCCCGTTCGGCGCCGAACCTGCGCCTGGAGATAGACGTCGGCCGTAGCCCGTTCCTGATGGACGACCTGCAGCGTGGGAAGGTCGACATGGTCATTTCCACCGTCAACGCCCCCGGCGTCGAGGGTTTCGCCTTGCGTACATCGCCGGTGTGGTGGATCTGTGCAGCGCAGTACCAGCACATCCCCGGCGAACCGCTGCCGCTAGTGCTGGTGGACGAACCGAGCCTGTATCGCCGACTGGCCCTGGACGCCCTGGAACAGGCCGGCATCCCGTGGCGCCAGGCCTACCTGGCGTCCAACCTGATCGGCATCAAGGCTGCGGTGCGCGCAGGCTTGGGCATCACCGCGCGCAGCCAGGAAATGGTCGGCCCGGACATGCGTGTGCTCGGCCAGAGTGATGGCCTGCCGCCGCTGCCTGACGTCACCTATCACCTGTGGGTGCGGGCCAACACGGTCAACCCCCTGGTACGCCAGGCCTATGCCATGGTACGCGCCAGCGTGGGGCTGTGAGCCAATCGCCACGGCCGACCGCGATGCGCTAGAGTGGCGACCTCTCACCCGGTAAGGATGCCCCCATGCAATTCGCCCCCGCCATTCCCGTGCTGCGCATCTTCTCGGTCGACAAGGCCAAGGAGTTCTACCTCGATTTCCTGGGCTTCAGCCTCGACTGGGAACACCGCTTCGCCCCCGACCTGCCGCTGTACGCGCAAATACACCGCGACGGGCTGATCCTGCACCTGTCCGAGCACTATGGCGACGCCACGCCGGGCTCTACCGTGTTTGCCCGGGTCGAGGATCTGAAGGCGCTCGAAAGCGAACTGCAGGCCAAGCAGTACGGTTATTCACGCCCCGAAGCCGAGCGGGTGGACTGGGGGCTGCAAATGCAGATCCGTGATCCGTTCGGCAATTTGCTGCGGTTTTGTCAGCAGATTGGGGATGAATAACATTGCTGAAATCTCCCACACACTGTTTAGACACCCCTGAATAGGCTCAGCAGCGAAAGTTCTGCATTGTGCGCGCATCTGAAACAGATTCGGCACCAATAAGGGACTTCGCTTGCAGGCTACAAGTACATATCACGTCGTCGGTCATCACGAGCGGACCATCAAGAGCCTGATCATCAACAGCCGAGCGGCATGATGAACGATCTGATCAGCATCGCCTTCTTGTCACTGATTGCGTTCCTCACAGACCAAACCCTTCGTCGCCCAAACAGGCGCAAGTGGACGGGGATCGCTCTAATGTCATGCACCATTACAAGCCTCTTCTTCCTCGGACATGGAACATTGCTGGGCATCCCAGGATTTCTATGGCCTATATTTCTGGCCGCCACAGGAATCCACTTGCTTACCAATCAGACGAAACATTATCCCGATGCCGATCAGGAAGAAGGCTCTTAGCACAGCGGCACAGAGCGAGTACTGCGGATAGGCCACACGGCTACGCAAAATACTTCGCGTCCGACCAGAGCCCCCACCAGCACTGCACTGCAGATCATCCGATAGCCAGTCAACCAATTCATGACTGACCGTTCCCCATCCTCTGCGGATGTATTATCGTGGCGAGGTGCGCATTTAAAAGCAGCCCGAGCGATCGGGCCTCTGCAAGACAATAGAGGGTGTCATGAGCAACGAGATCAACTGGGACAAGCTGGGCTTCGACTACATCAAGACCGACAAGCGCTACCTGTCCGTGTGGCGCAACGGCGAGTGGGACAAAGGCACCCTGACCGACGACAACGTGCTGCACATCAGCGAAGGCTCGACTGCCCTGCACTACGGCCAGCAATGCTTCGAGGGCCTGAAGGCCTACCGCTGCAAGGATGGCTCGATCAACCTGTTCCGCCCGGACCAGAACGCCGCCCGCATGCAGCGCAGCTGTGCCCGCCTGCTGATGCCGCACGTGCCGACCGATGTGTTCATCGAGGCGTGCAAGCAGGTGGTCAAGGCCAACGAGAAGTTCGTTCCGCCGCACGGCAAGGGTGCCCTGTACCTGCGTCCGTTCGTGATCGGCACCGGTGACAACATTGGCGTGCGTACCGCGCCGGAGTTCATCTTCTCGGTATTCGCCATCCCGGTGGGCTCGTACTTCAAAGGCGGCATGAAGCCGCACAACTTCCAGATCTCCAGCTTCGACCGGGCCGCCCCACAGGGCACCGGCGCAGCCAAGGTCGGGGGCAACTACGCCGCCAGCCTGCAACCGGGTTCCGAAGCGAAGAAAGCCAACTTCGCCGACGCCATCTACCTGGATCCGCTGACCCACACCAAGATCGAGGAGGTCGGTTCGGCCAACTTCTTCGGCATTACCGCCAACAACGAGTTCGTCACGCCAAAATCGGCCTCGGTACTGCCAGGTATCACTCGCCTGTCGCTGATGGAACTGGCGCAATCGCGCCTGGGCCTGACCGTGATCGAAGGCGATGTCGAAATCAGCAAGCTCGATCGCTTCATCGAAGCGGGCGCTTGCGGTACGGCCGCAGTGATCACCCCGATCGGTGGTATCGAGTACAACGGCAAACTGCACGTGTTCCACGACCTGGAAAAGGTCGGCCCGGTCACCCAGAAGCTCTACAACGAGCTGACCGGCATCCAGAGCGGTGACGTCGAAGCCCCGGCGGGCTGGATCATCAAGGTCGCCTGAGGCGTCGCCTTGCAATGAAAACGGGGCGTGTCAGCGATGGCACGCCCCGTTTTCATTGCTGTCAGGGCCGGTCTCTGTGCGGGAAAAGCCGATACTGGCACCATGCCCCCGATAGATGAATTTTTCTTAAATCGCCGTTTGTCTATTCTTTGGCACAATCAGTCATCCAATCGCCGCCCAGGTACTAGCATGCCCCGCGTACTGACCATCGAAGACGACGCCGTCACCGCCCAGGAAATCGTCGCCGAACTTTCCAGCCACGGGCTGGAAGTCGACTGGGCAGACAATGGCCGCGAAGGCCTGGCCAAGGCTATTGCCGGCGGCTATGACCTGATCACCGTGGACCGGATGCTCCCGGAAGTCGACGGCCTGACCATCGTCACCACCCTGCGCAGCCTGAAGATCGCCACGCCAATCCTGATGATCAGCGCCCTGTCCGATGTCGACGAACGCGTGCGCGGCCTGCGTGCCGGCGGCGACGACTACCTGACCAAACCTTTCGCCTCTGACGAAATGGCGGCCCGTGTCGAAGTGCTGCTGCGGCGCAACAGCGTGCCCATGACCCAGACACGCCTGCAGGTCGCCGACCTGGAGCTGGACCTGATCAGCCATGAAGCCCGACGCGGCGAGAGCAGCCTGAACCTGCTGCCAACCGAATACAAACTGCTCGAATTCCTGATGCGCCACTCCGGGCAGGTCATCACTCGCATGATGATCTTCGAGGAAGTCTGGGGCTATCACTTCGATCCAGGCACCAACCTGATCGACGTCCACATCGGTCGTCTGCGCAAGAAGATCGATCCACCCGGCCAGACACCGCTGATCCGAACCGTACGGGGCTCCGGTTATGCCATTGCTGAACCCGTCTAAAGGCTGGAGCTCCTCGACCAGCCGCCTGCTGGCGCTGTACAGCTTCCTGTTCGTGGCCTGGAGCAGCATCCTCATGGGGGTGCTGTACTTCGAGGTCACCAGCTATCTGAACAAGCTGACCCGCCACTCCATGCTGCAACGCCAGCACCTCTTCGCGCACATGACCGGCAAGCAGCTGGACGATGCACTGATCGCCAGCCAGGCCTTCGAAGAACGCAGCTTCGACGCCTACGGCCTGTTCGACCCGCAACTCAACCCCATCGGCGGTCGTATCCGCTCGATCCCGGCGGAGTTGGGCCTGGATGGCAAGGTTCACGAACTCAAGCGTTGCCTGGATGCCGACGATCCGCACTTGCCGCGCGACAGCTGCGATGCCGTGGCGATCCATATCCCCGATGGCCGCTGGCTGGTGCTGGTGCGCGACAACGGCTCGTTGTTCGTGGTGACTCGGATCATTCTGCACGCGCTGCTCTGGGGGATTTCACTGACGCTGATTCCCGGTTTCGCCGGCTGGTACCTGCTACGCAGGCGCCCGCTCAAGCGTATCCGCGCGGTACAGGCCAGCGCCGAGCTGATCGTCGCCGGCGATCTCACCCACCGTTTGCCGCTGTCGGCACGACGAGACGAGCTGGACATGCTGGCCGCGATCGTCAACGCCATGCTCGACCGCATCGAACGGCTGATGCACGAGGTCAAGGGTGTCTGCGACAACATTGCCCACGACCTGCGCACGCCGCTGACCCGCCTGCGGGCCCAGCTCTACCGCATTCGCCAGCAGAGTGGAGCGAACTCGCCGGAAGCCGAAGCGCTGGATCAGGCCATCAGCGAGACCGACACCCTGATGGCACGCTTCCGCGGCCTGCTGCGCATCAGCGAGCTGGAAGACCGCCAGCGCCGCGCAGGGTTCGTCGAGCTTGATCCGCACAATTTGCTGGTGGAGCTGCACGACTTCTACCTGCCGCTTGCAGAGGATGGCAGCATTCGACTGCAATTGGAGCAGCCTGCGCAACTGCCCGCGCTGCACGGCGACCGGGAGCTGCTGTTCGAGGCCTTGGCCAACCTGGTCGGCAATGCCATCAAGTTCACCCCAGAGGGTGGGCAGGTACGGATCCAGGCACGGCAGGACGACGATGGCGTGCATATCGCCATCGAGGACAGCGGGCCAGGGATTCCGGAACAGGAGCGGGCGGCGGTGCTCAAGCGCTTCTATCGCAGCGAGGAAGGCCATCGTCACCCAGGGTTCGGGCTGGGGTTGTCGATCGTCGCAGCGATCGTCGACCTGCACGGGTTCAGACTGGAAGTGGGCAGTAGCGAGCTAGGCGGGGCGAAGTTGGTACTGCACTGCTCGACTGCCTGAAAAGCATCGCGGGACAAGTCGGAGCGGCGGTTCGGCGCCACGACATGTCCCGCGATAGGGCTGCAGGGCAGCCCTCGAGCTGTATCAGTCAGCCAGACGCCAGGTGGTGGTGCCTTTGCTGTCTTCCAGCACCACACCCATGGCAGTCAGTTGATCGCGAATGCGATCGGACTCCGCCCAGTTTTTGTCCGTACGCGCCTGCAGACGCGCCTGGATCAAGGCTTCGACCTCGGCAGCATCGACACGGCCTTCGGCACCGGCACGCAAAAAGTCGTCGGCATCCAGTTGCAGCACACCCAGCACATCACCCAGCTCACGCAGGCGACCGGCAAGACCTGCCGCTGCATCAGCGTCGCTGTCGCGCAGGCGGTTGATCTCTCGCACCAGGTCGAACAGCACGGCGCAGGCTTCGGGGGTGCCGAAGTCATCGTTCATCGCCACACTGAACCGCTCGACGAACGCCTCGCCACCCTTGGCAGCTACGCGCGGCAGGCCACGCAGTGCGTGATAGAAACGCTCCAAGGCGCCCTTGGCATCGCGCAAGCTGTCTTCGGAGTAATTGATGGCGCTGCGGTAGTGGCTCGCCACCAGCAGATAACGCACCACCTCCGGGTGGTACTTCTCGAGCACGTCGCGAATGGTGAAGAAGTTGTTCAGCGACTTCGACATCTTCTCGCCATTGATGCGAATCATGCCGCAGTGCATCCAGGCCGCCGCATAAGGCTTGCCGGTGGCCGCCTCGCTCTGGGCGATCTCGTTCTCGTGGTGCGGGAACTCGAGATCGCTGCCACCACCGTGGATGTCGAAGCTCTCGCCCAGGCAGCAGGTGGACATCACCGAGCACTCGATGTGCCAGCCCGGACGGCCCGGGCCCCAGGGCGAATCCCAGCTCGGCTCGCCCGGCTTGGCGCCCTTCCACAGGACGAAGTCCAGCGGATCCTGCTTGGCCTCGTCGACCTCGATGCGCGCGCCGATACGCAAGTCTTCGATCTTGCGTCGCGACAGCTTGCCGTAGCCGACGAACTTGCCGACGCGGTAGTACACGTCGCCATTGCCCGGTGCGTAGGCATAGCCCTTGTCGATCAGGGTCTGGATCATCGCGTGCATGCCAGGAATGTGATCGGTGGCACGCGGCTCCAGGTCCGGCTTGAGGATGTTCAGGCGCCGCTCATCCTCGTGCATGGCATCGATCATGCGCGCAGTCAGCTCATCGAAGCGCTCGCCGTTTTCGTTGGCGCGGTTGATGATCTTGTCGTCGATGTCGGTGATGTTGCGTACGTACGTGAGCTCATAGCCGCTCTTGCGCAGCCAACGGGTAATCAGGTCGAACGCCACCATGCTGCGACCATGGCCCAGGTGGCAGTAGTCGTACACGGTCATGCCGCAGACGTACATGCGCACCTTGTTGCCATCCAGGGGTTTGAAAACTTCCTTGGTCTTGCTCAGGGTGTTGTAGATGTTAAGCACGAGGATTCCTTAGCTGCCCCACGAATCGCGCAGGGTCACGGTGCGGTTGAACACCGGGCGACCCGGCTGGCTGTCTTTCAGGTCGGCGCAGAAGTAGCCTTCGCGCTCGAACTGGAAGCGATCTTCTGGCTGGGCCTGGCCCAGCGAAGGCTCGGCACGACAACCCGTCAGCACCTGCAGCGATTGCGGATTGATGTTTTCAAGGAAGCTGCCGCCCTCATCGGTTTTCTCCGGGTTGGGCGAGCGGAACAGGCGGTCGTACAGGCGCACCTCGCACTCGACGCTGGCGGCGGCCGGCACCCAGTGGATCACGCCCTTGACCTTGCGGCCCTCGGGGTTCTTGCCCAGGGTGTCCGGATCGTACGAGCAGCGCAACTCGACGATATTGCCCTCGGCATCCTTGATCGCCTCGTCGGCACGAATCACGTAGCTGCCGCGCAGGCGCACCTCGCCGGCTGGCTCCAGGCGCTTGTACCCCTTGGGCGGCTCTTCCATGAAGTCATCACGGTCGATGTACAGCTCACGGGCGAACGGCAGGACGCGCACGCCCATGTCTTCCTTCGGGTGGCGCGGCAATTCGAGTTGCTCGACCTGGCCTTCTGGATAGTTGGTGATCACCACCTTCAGCGGACGCAGTACGCACATGGCGCGCGGCGCGGTGCGGTCGAGGTCGTCACGGATGCTGAACTCGAGCATCGACATGTCGACCACGCCATCGGAGCGGTTGGTGCCGACCATGTCGCAGAAGTTGCGGATCGAGGCCGGGGTGTAGCCACGACGGCGGTAGCCCGAGAGCGTGGACATGCGCGGATCGTCCCAGCCCTCGACGTGCTGCTCGTCCACCAGTTGCTTGAGCTTGCGCTTGGAGGTGATGGTGTAGTTCAGGTTCAGGCGGCTGAACTCGTACTGGCGTGGATGCGCCGGTACCGGCAGGTTGTCGAGGAACCAGTCGTACAGCGGACGATGGCCTTCGAACTCCAGGGTGCAGATCGAGTGGGTGATGCCCTCGATGGCGTCCGACTGGCCGTGGGTGAAGTCGTAGTTGGGGTAGATGCACCACTTGTCACCGGTCTGGTGGTGGTGGGCATGGCGGATGCGGTAAAGAATCGGGTCGCGCAGGTTCATGTTCGGCGAGGCCATGTCGATTTTGGCACGCAGCACACGCTCGCCGTCCTTGAACTCGCCGGCCTTCATGCGTGCGAACAGGTCGAGGTTCTCCTCGACGCTGCGCTCGCGGAACGGGCTGTTCTTCCCGGGCTGGGTCAGGGTGCCGCGATACTCCTTGGCCTGCTCGGGGGTGAGGTCGCACACGTAGGCCTTGCCGCGCTTGATCAGCTCGACCGCCCAGTCGTGCAACTGGTCGAAATAGTCGGAAGCGAAGCGCACCGGACCTGTCCACTCGAAGCCCAGCCACTTGACATCACGCTGGATGGCGTCGATGTACTCCTGGTCCTCCTTGGCCGGGTTGGTGTCGTCGAAACGCAAGTGGCAGGCGCCACCGAACTCCTGGGCCAGACCGAAGTTGACGCAGATCGACTTGGCGTGGCCGATGTGCAGATAACCGTTCGGTTCCGGCGGGAAGCGGGTGACGATACTGCTGTGCTTGCCCGAGTCCAGGTCAGCCTGGACGATCGGTCGCAGGAAGTTCGCAGGGACGGCGGGGGCGCCTTTGGCAGCGGCGTTGGTCGCGTTGTCGGTGGGCTTGCTCATAGGATCCTTGAATGCAGATGTCCGGTCCGGGTAGGCCGATTGAATCAAAGGGCCTATCATAGCCGAAGCAGTCAAGCTGCTGACAGCCGGGCACCGACAAACTGGCGCGATTTCTCGCAGCGTTTTGTCGCCAGCTGGCAAAATGGCCGCCGCGCGCCTTGTGTCGCCGCCGCCAGATCCTGCGTCAGGTACAGTACGCGACCTGTGCACCCTATTCTCGAATGCCTTGAAAGAGCGAATTTCAGCATGTCCAAAGTCAAACTGAGCACCAACCACGGCGACATCGTTCTGCAACTGAACGCCGAAAAAGCCCCGAAAACCGTCGAGAACTTCGTTCAGTACGTCAAGGACGGCCACTTCGACGGCACCGTGTTCCACCGTGTGATCAAGGGTTTCATGATCCAGGGCGGCGGCTTCGAGCCTGGCATGAACCAGAAGAAAACCCGCGCCAGCATCGAAAACGAAGCCGACAACGGCTTGAAGAACACCAAGTACAGCATCGCCATGGCCCGCACCATGGAGCCGCACTCGGCCTCGGCGCAGTTCTTCATCAACGCTTCCGACAACGACTTCCTCAACCACAGCGGCAAGAACGTGCAGGGCTGGGGCTACGCGGTATTCGGCGAAGTGACCGAAGGCCGTGAAGTGGTCGATGCCATCGAGAAAGTCGCCACCGGTTCCAAGGCTGGCCACCAGGACGTGCCGAAGGACGACGTGATCATCGAGAAAGCCGAGATCATTGAGTGATCCTGCTGATCTCCGATCTGCACCTGCAAGAAGAACGCCCGGACATTACCCGGGCGTTTCTAGATCTGCTCGATGGGCGGGCGCGGCACGCCAAGGCGCTGTACATCCTTGGCGACTTCTTCGAAGCCTGGATCGGCGACGATGCCATGACGCCCTTCCAGCAATCGATCTGCCAGGCACTGCGCACGCTGTCAGACAGCGGCACAGCCATCTACCTGATGCACGGCAATCGCGACTTTCTCATCGGACAGGACTTCTGCAAGGCCGCTGGCTGCACCCTGCTGGCCGACCCCAGCGTGGTTGAGCTGGGCGGTGAGCCGGTACTGCTGATGCATGGCGACACCTTGTGCACCCGCGACGTCGCCTACATGAAGCTGCGCCGCTACCTGCGCAACCCGCTGAGCCTCTGGATCCTGCGTCACTTGCCGCTGTCCACGCGCCAGAAGCTGGCACGCAAGCTACGCAGTGAAAGCCAGGCGCAGACGCGGATGAAGAACACCGAAATCGTCGATGTTACCCCCGACGAAGTGCCCAAGGTGATGAGCGAGCACAATGTGCGTACGCTGATCCACGGCCATACCCACCGCCCTGCCCTGCACAAGCTGGTGGTCGAAGGCCAGCCGGCGCGACGCATCGTACTGGGAGACTGGGATCGCCGAGGCTGGGCGCTGCAGGTGGACGACCAGGGCATGCACCTGGCGCCATTCGAATTTTCCTGATGTGCAGCGGCCCTGAGGTGGTTTGCGCCACCGCAGGGCCACTGATTCCGCCTATTTTCCCGTGCTGACCAACGCCTGCTCATCCCGTTCGCGCACGACATACTGGCGATACTGAGGATCGGACGTGATCTGCGCCTCGGTAAACGGAATCGGCGCCAATTGCCCGGCAGCAAAGGCACGCGTCTGGTCGAAGGCATGCACCGAGGCCGACTCGCTCGACAGTGAAAACGCCAGCAGCCCCTGAGCCTGAGGCCCCTGTTCGGTGAAGCTGACCAGTTGCAGGTAGCTGGTACCGCTGACCACCAGACGCTTCCCTGCCCCATGGGGCACACTGACCATGGCGTTATAGATCCCCAGCTCCTGCGGGCCACCAGGCACCGGCGTGCCGTCCAGCGCCTGCTGGACCTGCCCCCACTGCTGTTCTTGCACCATGCCGCCTTCCTGAACCTGCGCCAACGAAGCCAGCGCCGCCTCGCGGAGCAGCTTGCGCACTGCCGCTTGCTCTACCGCAAGACCGCGCGGCGTGTGCTGCGGATCGGCCGGATCGAACGCCATACGCCAGATGTGTGGCTGGTCGCCCAGCGTCTCCATGATGTTGGCAAAATGCACAAGCCCCATGCCGCTATCAGTGCCGGCCTTGCCGTTCCAGGCCTTGAGGCTCGCGCACAGCTTCTGCAGCTCGCTTTCGGCACCTTTGCACCAGTCCAGCAGCTCTGGCAGCACCTGACTGGCCAGATACACCTCGTCGTCCATCACCATTCGCTGCAGCTCCGGCACACCGAGCTTGTCGCGGCCTTGCAGGCGCTGCAAGGCAAAGCGGGTGCGCATGCCCAAGGGCTGGTCTTCACGGCTGACCAGCGGCGAGAAGCCGGTCAGTGGCTGGGCCGGGTTGACCTGCCAGGCCGAGTCGTTGGAGTTCTGCACGAAGTCCCCGCGCTCAAGGCTTGGTTGCAGGCGCGCCGGAAAGATTCCAGGTTGTGCGGCGTCGGCGTCAATCTTCCACTGGCATGCGCTGCGCGAACCATCCAGGACCACCAACGGCCCCGCCAGCGACGGGTCGCTGCACTGGGCAAGCAGGGCCTTGTCGACATACGGCACCACCGACTGATTCAGGTACAGCGCACGGCCACCGGCATCCACTGCCAGGGTATTGACCCAGGGAATACCCTGCAGCTTGGCCACCGAGGCCTTGAGGCCATCGATGTCCTTGGCGCGGTTGATCCCGTACCACTGCTCGAGCACTCGCGTGTTATCGAGATTGGCATCGCGCAGGCTGTAGGCATAGTGGCTATCCCAGTCCAGGCGCCCCGGCCACTGCACCACAGGTCCGAACTTCGAGACATGGACCTGGCGCTGCACCTGACTGAGCGTTCCATCTACCCCCCTCACCGCAACAGTGATGGTCTGCTGTTCGAGCGGCAGCGACTGGCCATCAAGCAGGTAGCGGGTGGGATCCTTCGGATCGAGCTGCAGGCGGTAGAGGGTGAAGTGCTTGGAGGTGTCGACCGTGTGGGTCCAGGCCAGGTCGCGGTTGAAGCCGATATTGATCACGGGCAACCCCGGCAGCGCCGCCCCCATGACATCGAGTTGCCCAGGAATGGTCAACTGCATCTGGTAGAACCGCAGGCCTCCCACCCAAGGGAAGTGCGGGTTGGCAAGCAACAAGCCGCGCCCATTGGCCGAACGCTGTGCACCGACGGCCACGGCGTTGCTGCCGCGCTCGCTGGCGAACGCCTGCTGGCGCGCCAGGGCCACGCTGTAGTCGGCCTTGGGCCTGTGCATGGCAAGGCTCGGCGGCGTCGCCGCGACCACCGCTTCGGCGAACTGGCCGATGCCCCCTTCAGCCAGCAGTCGGCGGGTCAGCTTCACCAGGTCCAGGCTGGTGATTGGCCTGACCCAGTCGCCCGCCCCGCATTCCACCGGCAGCCCCTGGGCCTTGCGCTCGGCAAGCGCTCGGTTGTAGCCGGCAGCGTAGCCCTCCAGACGATCGCGAATTGACGCCGACTGCGCCTGGAGGAATCCGTTGACCGCCACATTGTCGTTCAGCCAGGTGAAGAACAGGTCACTGTCGAGGTTGTCGCGCTGCTCGACCGTCTTGCCTTCGACACCGAAATACTTCGACCGCTCACCATTGACCGTAAGCACTTCGCCAGCCAGCAGGCACAGGTTGTCCTGGGCGTAGGCGTAGCCGATGCCATAACCCAGGCCACGCTCGTCGCTGGCCAGGATGTGCGGCACACCGAAGCTGGTGCGACGGATCTGCGCCGAAGCATCGCCGGCAACTTCCCGCGCCTGCACGCCGGCGGCAGCGGTGGCGAGCACGATGGCCAGGCCAAGGCAGGACAAGGGACGCGATAGTGTGATCACGGGCACTCCTGGGGAATGAGAGGTCATCCCGATCAGACGAGCGGCCGGATGAAAATTTTACGTATTGCGCTGCGCGAGAACGTCTTGAAAAGGACGTGGCAGTTTTTTTTCAGCAAGAACTGCAGTTTTCCCGCGCTCATTCGTCCTAGTAGTTAGGTACTCATGATTTCGGGACAGTCCACGAAAAGGAGCATTCACATGTACAACCCGCAACTGCAGCCGCAGCGCCAGCGCACCGCTGACCGTGCAACGCCGCAAGACAGCGCTGGCGCACAGGAACGGATCGGCAACGAACAGATCCGCGAGCTGCTGCGCGCCTACGGTCTGCGCACCAGCCTGATCCGCCTGAAGGTCATCGATGCGCTGCATTCGGCCGATCGCAGCGGGCGCAGCATCGGCGTGCGCGGGGTGCATGCGCAGTTGGAGCAACTGGATATCCCGCTGTCATTCCTCAGTGTGCGCGAAGTGCTCAAGCGACTCTGCACCGAGGGCGTCATCAGCCTGGGCGATGACAAGTGCTACAGCCTCCAGCCCGCAGCCCGCGCCGTGCTGGAACAGAACGCCTTGCGCTGAATCCCGGGCCGGCCAGGACGGCCGGCTCGCCTGTCTCAGGACTTGACCTTGCGCCGCATGATGCCGTTGATCACCACGACGACCACGGCGATACCAATGGCCAAATACTGGAAGGTCTGCTCGCTGATCGTGCCCTGTTTCTGCAGATAGCTGAGGCCGAACATCACCCCCATCATCACCGCGATGATGAGAATCGAATATTTGAAGCGCTGCATGTGTGTCATCGGCAATTCCTTGGAACATCGGGGACAAAAAAGCTCGTCACGAGCCGGCCACATGATACATGGCCAAATCCAGGTGCGATGCATTTCCTGCTGAGCTTCACCGCTCAAGATTGAAAACATGGACGCCCGGCTCATGCCCTGGAGCACCCATGACAAGACCCTTCCTACTTTGCACCCTGATATTTGTCCCGCTCACCTTCGCCCACGCCATTGACACCAGCACCCTGCCCCGCGAACAGCTGCTCGAACTCGGCGCACGCCTCGAAGCCACCAGCAGTAACAACCAGTGGCAGCAACTGTGGCAGCAAGTGCGTGGCAGCGGCTTGCTGCAGGCGCAGCCAAGCCAGTTGCACTTCGTCCTCCAACCCTCGGAACTGCCGGTCCTGGCCAGGTTGACCCTGGCACAGGCGCAGCAGGTGGAGGCGTTCGCCAGCACCCATGCGCGCTACCGCCGGGTATTCAGCCCGCAAGTCATCGGCTATCGCGGCGGCCAGGCGCTCGAAGCGCTGTGCGTGGACGTGGACTGGCGCGCACTCCCCGCCGGCGCGGTAGACAACCCTCAGCACTATCTGGGCGTGGTAAGCCTGCGTAAAGCCTATCCCTGTGAATGAAATGGGTGAGCACACCCTTGGAGCACAACCAAAAACTCGATCGAGATAGATCAAGACCTACAGCGAAATCATGGATCAACTTCCTACGTAAAAGCTCGCCTCTGCCTGCAAGAGACGCGCTACTGAAACTACAAAGCATGGGCCACTTGGCGCCTAGGAATGACTGGGAGGGGTGGCTGAGAATCTCTGCACACCAACCGTGCAGGCTTCAAAGACAAAAGGAAATCGCATATGGAACTGCCAGATCTGACTGCAATCGATGTCACTCTATTACCCCATTCGCTGCAATCACTGATCGAGTGCGTCAGCCTTGAAAATGCTTACCGGCTGACGTGCGCCTACGGTGGCCGCCCCAAGTACATCCCCAAACATCGGGACCGTACACGGCTGGCCGAGCTGTTGCCGGCAGAAGCACTGGACGCACTGATCAAGCGCTACGCTGGTGTCGCACTGGAGATCCCCAAGGCCGATCACTTCCAGCGCCAGTTGCGCAATCTGCAAATTCAGAAAGAAAGCGCCAGCGGGCTGTCGCGCAGCCTGCTCGCAGACAAGTACGGACTGAGCCTGCGTCAGATTGGCAACATCCGGCGCCAAGACAATCACCCTCACTGAAAACAGACCTGAACGGTCACCACCCACCAAGGAGTAATGCCTATGTCCATTGACAGCAGCCTGATCGGCTCCGTCATCAACTCTCTGCCCATGGACCGAATGATCGCCGGCCCCTTGCAGGCCATGGTCCAGGCGCAGGTCACCGCGAGCAAGTCATACGCCGACTTCCTCATGAATGTCTGCATCCAGGACGGCAAGGCAGTCGCCATCCAGTTCGACTACGACGAAACCGTCGTCGGTGAGGATGGCGAGTACAAAGGCGTCGTTGCCAAGAGCATGAAGGTGCCGCTGCTGGCGGCCATCACCCACCCGAACATTGCCATCGACGAGGGCAAGATCGAGTTCGAGATGACCATCAACCAGATGGCCGAGGATCGATCCGCCAAGGATATGGAAGGCAGCATGGAGGCCTCGCTCGGTTGGGGACCTTTGAAGCTGAATGTGAAAGGCAGTGTAAGCCACAAGTCGGAACAAACCCGCAAGACCGATACCCGAGCGCGCTATGCCTTCAACACCACCGTGCGCCGCCAGGAACCACCGGAAGCCCTCATGCGCGTGATGGAATTCCTCACCGATGCCGCAACCAAACCTACCGTGCTCGCCAGCGCAGAACTGCGCAATACCGACAACATCTCCAGCGAAGACACCCTGCCCGGCGCAGAGAAACCCTCCGCAACGCCATGATGCCCAGCGCCGTGCCCTGTCCCCACCTGCCGCAGGTCTCCGCCCGGACACCTGCGGCATCAGCACTGGAGACCGATGATTGGATCAGCCCTGCGAACACCCTCAACCGACGCCCATGACTTCCACCGACCTGCGCGACATCACGCGCGGACTCCAGGAAGCCGCCGCGGCAACCAATACTCTGATTGCCCAACAGTACCTCAGACTCTTCGATCAGTTCTTCGACGTGGACGCCGAGCAGCCCGGCATGCCGATGCGTGCCAAGATGGTCGAAGTGGCGATGGACGACACGCACACCCTGCGCATCCCACTGATTGCCCTGGTGTCTGCCAAGGGCCTGGCCCTGGAGCGCATGCAGGTCGACCTGTCGGTTCACGTGAAGAACGCACAGGCCCGCCAGGAAGTGCTGCAGCAGGCGAACGAGACCACTTCGTGCTCGCACTTCAAAGTCACCGTGGGCGCCCAGGCGCGCCGTGGCGAAGGACGCGACCCCGACGAAGTACAGATCCGCATGCAGTTCCAGGCCTGCGAGCCGCCCGAAGCGATCAACCGGCTGATCGAGGAGTACACCAACCTGATCCTGCCTCTGCGCACACCGCCCAAACCCACCCCGGAGCCGGGCGCGGACAGCAACCAGTTCATAGAAGCCGCCACTGTCCGCCGAGCAGGTCAGAAGTCGCGTTTGTAGAAGATGTCCAGCGAGCTCGCCAGCCCGCTGGCCGCTTCCAGGTAGACCTTCTTGCTCAGTTTGTACCGCAGTGCAATGGTGTTGGCCGGCTCGAACACACCGACCCCATAACGCAGGCTGAGGCGCTCGGTCAGGTTGCCGCTGGCCACCACGTTGGTCTTGTTGCCCGAACCTTCGGTATCGAGTTGGAAATCATCGATCCCCAGGCTCGAGGCCAGGCTGCCGGTAATCCCGGCGCTCCCGGCAAGGCCCAGGCCCAAGGCCGCTTCAGCCAGCATGTTGTTATCCTCGCCCGAGTTGCCCAGGGGACGTCCCAGCACGAGATACGACAACGCCTGCTCCTGGCTCATGGCCGGCTCCGAGAACACTTGGGTGGTCGGCTGCTCGGCACTGCCGCTCAGGCGAATACCCGCGATGACGTCGTCGACCTTGCGAATCGCTTCGATGTCCAGGTATGGCTGATCGAGGGGGCCTGCGAACAGCAGGCGCGCACGGCGAATGGTCAGGCGCTGGCCATAGGCCCGATAGCGACCGTCGGCCAGGCTCAGCTCACCACGCGTATCCAGGTTGTCACCGATGTGCACATGGCCCAGCAGATTGGCGGTCAGGCCGAAGCCGCTGAACGACAACTTGTCACGACCGACTTCGACATCGATGTCCATCGCGACCGCCATCGGCGGCGTGCCCTCTTCGGTCTGGTGGCCGACAATTACCGTGTCGTCGGAGACCTTCACCGTCGAAGGCGGCAGCTCGCGGACGGTGATCTTGCCCTTGGGTACCTGCACCTTGCCGGTCACTGCCAGCTTGTCGCCGGACAGACGAATGTTGAGATCCGGCGCAACCTCCAGAGCGGCATAGGGTTCAACGTTGACCGGAAGTTGCTGGCCCTGCAAACGCAAGTCGACAGCCAACGCCTGCCCCCAGGCCAACTCGCCGGTCAATTGCCCGCGACCGACCTCGCCACTTCGCCAATCACCGCTGATCCGTACCTGCTCCCCGGCGACGAGCGCACGCAGCGACAGGTCTTCCAGGCTGACCGGCAACTCGGCGCCACTGACATGCCCGCCGCTAAGCACCAGGTTGCCGTTGATCTGTGGCGCCAGCAAGGTACCTGACAAGCGCCCGTCTCCGTTGAGTTGCCCAGCCAGGCGCTCGACCATTGGCACGAAAGGCCGGGCGATCGACAGATCCAGCCCGGAAAGGCGAAACTCGCCAGAAAGCGGTTTGTCCCGGCCCAAGGGATCGATGCGTGTCGACAGGTTCAACTCACCCAGCCGGTCGCCACGAAACGCCAGCGACGTGTCAACCCGCCGCGGAGCCAAGGTACTGTCCAGGCGGAGCGTCTGGTAGGGGAAGTCGATCCAGCGCCCGTTATCGCGGACCCGCAGCGTGCCGCCGCTGGCGTCGATGCGCACCGTGCCTTTGGGGCCGCTGGCCGGCATATCCAGGTTGATGTCGGCATTGAGCATGCCTTGCCAGGCGAAATCCTTCGGCAGCCACTGGGCCAGACTGTCGATGGGGAACTGCTTGAGGTGGTAGCGCAAGCGTGGATCCGGCGCCAGACGCTGATCCTCGCCACACAGGCTGGCAGCGCCGGAGCGCCAGCAATGTGCACCGAAGTCGAGCTGGCCGTTGGCCAGGCGTTGCAGGCGTGCGGGGGCTTGCAATTGCCAGTCCTGACCGCCCGCCTGGATACGCCCGCTGGCCAGGCGGCCACGCCAATCACCTTTACCGAGCGTGCCATCCAGTGCAAGGTCGAGCTTGAGCTGGGGTCCATTCAGCGCCACTGTCAGCGCCTGCTGACGGATATCACCTTTGCCCGTGGCATCAAGATTGCCCAAGGCGGTTTCGCCCAGGCGGATATTGCCCACCTTGAGGGTGATCAGTCCACGCTGGGCGCTGTCCAGGCGTGCGTCGAGGTCCAGGCGCTGTATGCGGTTGTCGGCCTGGGACAGCTGTTGCCCCTGAAGACTAAAGACACCCTGCGGCGCGGCCAGCGTGCCAGCAAGGTCGAGGCGGCCTTTGACCTGCCCCTGCAAACGCGGCCAGAGCTGGCCGAGGCGCGGCAGGTCGAGGTCGATGCGACCGGCCAGGCGCTGCTGCAGGCTGCCACTGCCGTTGATCCGGTTGTCGCCCAACTGGATCGCCAGCGCACCGAGCGTCCACGCCTCACCTGCACCTTTGGCATCAGCCTTGAGCACCGCCGGCTGACCACGCAGGCGCCCCTTGAGGTCAAGTTGGGCCTCGAGCTGCAGACGCTCGTTCTTCAATTCGCCCTTGCTGCGCAAGGGACCTGCCAAAGTGCCCGGCAGCTCCGCCAGCCAATAGGCTGGGTCGAGCGCCGACAATTGCAGATCGACATCCCAGGTAATCGCGTCGGCAAAGCCCAGCGTCACGGCTCCCGACGCCTTGCCCTGGCCAGCAAGCAGTGCCAGCTGTGGTAGGCGCACCTGGGTCAGGTCGCCAGCGAACGGACTGGCCAGGCTGAACGCACCGGCCGGGCCATCGAGATCTCCCTTGAAATCACCGTTGTAGGTGCCGTCACGATAGTGCACCTGGGCATTGAAACGCTTGAGCGTAACTTGCGGTGCTTCGTCCATCGGGTACAGGCGCAGCCAGGGAAAGTCGAGCCAGTCGATCCTGGCATCGGCCGTCAGCCCTTGCTGCCAGTCGGCACTGGCCTGCAGCGCGAGTCGCTGTGTCTCACTGGCCGTGAGATCCAGTGTCTCGAGCCGGGCACCCTTGGCATCGACCTTGCCATTCAGGGCCAGGGCAATTGGCCCCTGCTCGGCCGGAAGGCTGGCCGTGCCCTTGAGCAGGTATCCCTTGAGCAGGTCACCCTTGGCCTGAAGGTTGACCTGGTTCAGTTGCAGCGGATCAGGTAACGAGGCAGATGGACGGAACGCTTGCGCGCGGATCTGCAGTGTCGCGGGCAGGTGATCGGCCAGCGCCTGCAGCTCACCCTCGAGCTGAGCCTCAAGGTAACCCGTGCTGGTGCCCTCGAGGGTCAAGGTCTTCTGCAGGTCGCCTTTGGCATTGAGCACCAATTGCCAGGCCTGACCATCCACTGCCGGCAACTGCAGCGTGGCATCGGCCTGAAGCGGCCAATCTCCCTGGGGCAGCAGGCTGCCCTGCAGGCTCAGGTGCAGGTCGTCACGCTGCAATTGCAGGGCGTCGATACGCAGGCCTTCGGTCGTCCAGTGGGCTGCCAGTTGCAGGTCGCCGAGCAGCTCGCTGCCATCCAGGCGTAATTGACCGACCTTGACCTCACCCAGCTCGATGGCGATCGGCAAAAGCAACTCAGGCAGTTGCAACGGCCCGGTGTCCGGCTGCGACTCACTCGCAGCGAACGCCATGTCGATACGTTCGGCCTGCAACCGCTGCACGCACAGCGTGGCGCGCAACAGGCACGACGGCGACCATTGCAGTTGCGGTGCCTGCAGCTCGACCCGACTGCCATCCTGGGCCCAGACCAGGTGCGCAGCCTGCCATTGGCCTCCCAGTCGGCCCTGGAAGTCCTCGACCTCAAGCCCCGGTACCAGGCCCAGAACCCAGCGGCTGCCCGCTTGCGTTCCCAGTACCAGCGTTGCGCAAAGCCCCACCAGCAGCAACAAGCCCAATACGATCGACAACGCAGGTTTGAGCAGACGCATCACAGTTCAGGCCCCATGGAGAAATGCAGCCGGATACCACCGTCATCATCCAGCGCGCGCGCCAGGTCCAGGCGCAGCGGCCCGACCGGCGAAACCCAGCGCACGCCGATGCCGACGCCAGTCTTGAGGCTGGGCAGTTCCAGCGAAATGAACGAGTTGCCCTGGTCGATGAAGGTCGCCACGCGCCATTTCTCCGTGAGCGAATACTGGTACTCGGCACTGCCGGCCACCAGGTAGCGGCCACCGATACGGTCGCCCTTGTTGTTCTTCGGCGACAGCGTCTGGTAGTCATAGCCCCTTACGCTCTGGTCGCCACCGGCGAAGAAGCGTAGTGAGGGCGGGACGTTCTGCTGGTAGCCGTTGGTAGCGCTGCCACCGAACTGCACGCGCCCGAGGAAGCGATGGTTCTGCCCCAGGGTGGTGAGGCCCTTGAGCAGGACATTGCCATGCACCAGGTTGGTGTCGGAACCCAGCCCTTCCTTGGCTGCCTGCAGGTCGAACTGCAGGCGATAGCCATTGTGCGGGTCGATGCGGTTGTCACTGCGCAAGTAGGAAAAACTCACGCCAGGCATCAGCAGGTTGCTCAGCCCGGAATCGTCGCCCAGGCGGTACTCCTCGCGCTGGTACTTCAGCGAGATCACCCGCTGCCAGCCGCTGGGCAGCTTGCTGTGCCATTCGGGGCCGACAGTCAGCAGTTTGCTGAGGGTGTCGGTGCCGGAGATCTCTTCGTTCTGGTAACCACCGGCAAAACGCAGCTTGTCGGTCAGCGGAGGGTCCAGGGGGATGTCATACCACAGGCCGACGTTCTGCCGAGGCGCCGAGAGCTCGGTCTCCCAACCATAACTGTGGCCCTGGGGGTTGACCCAGTGCCGCGTCCAGTTGGCCTTGCCCCGTGGCCCCACGTCGGTCGAGAAGCCCAGGCCCAGCCCCAGCGTTCGCGGCTTGCGGGTGTCCAGGCGCACGTCCACTGGCACGACGTCATCGACCGCCGCGGTCGGCGCCGCATCGACCCGTACCCCGTCGAAATAGCCGCTGGACTGCAGGTCGTTGTTCAGCTCGGCCACCAGCTCGGAGTCGTAGGGCGTTCCTGGCTTGAAGCCGACCATGCGTTGCAGCAGGTCGTCGTCCAGTGGTGCGTCGCCGCCGAAGGTCACCTTGCCCAGGCGATAACGCGGCCCACTCTGGTACACCAGTTCGATATCCGCGACGCCCGCTTGCGGGTCTACCGCCAGGCGCTGACGGGAAAAACGCCCGTCGAAAAAGCCATAGCGCGAAGCCTGGTTCTGGATCAGCCGCTTGGCGTCCTCGTAGACACCATGGTTGAGCTGTTCGCCCTGGCGCAATGCCTTGCTGTCGGGAATGCGGAAGGCCTTCATCTCGCTCGCCGGGCCTTCGATGCGCACGGTCACATTGCGCAGGCGCACCGGCTCGCCCGGGTCGACGCGAATGATCAGTTGTACGGGTTGATCGGCCTTGCTCGGCGGCTTGACCTGCGTGTCGATCTGCGCCTGGTAGTAGCCCAGCGCCTGGGCCGCCTTGCGCGCCTGCTCCTCGGCGCCCCGGCTGAACCGCAGCAAGGCCTCCTCGTCGCGATCGCCCAGGCTGCCGATGTAGCCTTCGATATTGGCCTGCAGCGCCTTGTTGGACGGTTTGACCCGTACCAGCAGTTCGCTCTGGCCCCATGCTGTGCAGCTGGCGGCGAGCAACAGCACGCCCCAACCGAGTCTTCCTGAATACGTCATGCGGGGCATGCTACCAGAGCGAAGCGGCAGCGTAAGCTGCGGGTAGTTGCGATCAAGCAATTGCTGGATTAGAGGACAGCGGATTCGGATGAAAGAATACCCTCTCGCGGATTGGTCCGATCGCGACCTCGCCAATCTCCTGATAGCCCTGGCGCTCGTAAAACGCTAGGTAATGGACATTGCCAGTGTCCAGTATCACGCCCTGGGTATCCGGATCGTCGGCGCACCAGTCGTGTACTGCCTGTAACAATTGCTCACCATAATGCCGCCCCTGGAACTGCGGGTGCACCCCCAGCAGAGGCAGCACGTGGACCTGCTGGCTCGGCATGCACGCGGCCAGTGCCGCTTGGTACTCGAGGTAACGACGCGTGCAGCGCCTGCCCGCGCCCAACAGCATGCGCAGGCGCCAGGCCCAACTGTCGGCCACCCCCAGGCGACGTTGCGGCGGCACGATCAGCGCCGCACCGACCAGGCGATCATCGACCAGCACACCGATTGCCGGCAACTGCAGGTAGAAATGCTGGCGCACCCATTCGCGCACCATCACTCGCAAGCGTCGCTCATAACCCCTGCGCTGTGCATCGAACAGGTAGGCAAAGGTCGGCTCGTGGCGATAGGCATGGTAGAGCAGCGAACGCACTTCGCGGCTGTAGCCATCGTCGAGCAGGCTGATATGCGCCGGGGCGTCGGACATTGCGATGATCCTCCTGGAATGTACGTATCAGAGCCTTGGAGGTGTCCTATCGCACATCGTTCCCCCACCAGCACGTTAGCAGCGCGCCCCCCACGCTGCCACGCTGGTGATGACGGCCGATGTCAGCTAGCATCCGAAGCTTTTACCAGGATCGGCTTTCCATGAAGATCGTCTCGTTCAACATCAATGGCCTGCGCGCCCGCCCGCACCAGCTGGCTGCGCTGATCGAGAAGCACCAGCCAGACGTTATCGGCCTGCAGGAAACCAAGGTCAGTGACGATCAGTTCCCGCTGGCCGAAGTACAGGCCTTGGGCTATCACGTACATTTCCATGGCCAGAAGGGTCACTACGGGGTTGCCCTGCTCTCGCGCCAGGCGCCACTGTCGCTGGTCAAGGGCTTCAGTACCGATGAAGAGGACGCCCAACGCCGCTTCATCTGGGGCACCTTCGCCGATGCCGACGGCACCCCGATCACCATCATGAACGGCTACTTTCCCCAGGGCGAAAGCCGCGACCACCCTACCAAGTTCCCGGCCAAGCAACGCTTCTACAGCGACCTGCAGGCCCTGCTCGAAGACCAGTTCCGCAATGACCAGCCATTGGTGGTGATGGGCGATGTGAACATCTCGCCCCAGGATTGCGACATCGGCATCGGCGCCGACAACGCCAAGCGCTGGCTCAAGACCGGCAAGTGCAGCTTCCTGCCCGAAGAGCGTGAGTGGATGGAACGCCTCAAGGGCTGGGGCCTGGTGGACAGCTTCCGTCACCTGCACCCGGAAGTGGCAGACCGTTTCAGCTGGTTCGACTACCGCAGCCGCGGTTTCGAGGACGAACCCAAGCGCGGCCTGCGCATCGACCTGATCATGGCGTCGCAGGCACTGCTTCCACGCCTGAAGGCGGCAGGCGTGGACTACGAACTGCGGGCGATGGAGAAACCTTCGGACCACGCCCCCATCTGGCTGGAACTGGCCTGACCAGGCTCAACCGCGCAGGAACGCCTCGACCGCCTGCGCGGCGCTCACCGGGTCTTCCTGCATGAAGCAATGCCCACCCGCCACTTGCCGCTCGCTGACATTGGCATTGAGCCCCACCAGGCGCCGCACCGAATGCGGCACGAACGGGTAGGTGGTTTCACCATGCAGGATCAGCGTCGGGGTGGTGATGCGCTGCAGGCTTGGCCACATCCGCGCCGGGAACGAGCTGAAGATCTCCACCTCGCGGCTGGGCCGGCACTTGAGCACCACACCTTCGCCGCAATCGCCGATGGCATGGCCGATATATGCGTGAAGCGCCGCATCACTCCACCCCTTGAAGATGCCCCGCCCCTGCAGCGACGCCAGCGCCGCCTCGCGGTCCGGCCAATGGCTGCGCCGGGTTGCGGCCTTGCGCGCCAGGGCATGGCGCTGGTGCAGGCCCACCAGTGCCGCTGCGCCCATCACCCCGATCATGCGGCGACTGAACAACACCGGATCGAGCAGCACGGCACGTTCGAACAATCCAGGCCGGCTGGCGAGGATCAGCCCGGTCAGTACCCCGCCAAAACTGTGCCCGAGCGCATGGCGCGGCACATCGTCAAACACCGGGCGCCCCGCCTCGAATGCCTCCAGCACCAACTCCGCAGTGCGGTTCCAGCCACGAAAGGCGCCGCCGTGATCGCTGTCGCCGTGCCCCTGGACGTCGCACAACCACAGGTCGAAGTGCTCCCCCAGGCGCATCAGCATGGGCTCGTACGCCAGGCAGCAGAAACCGTTGCCGTGCAAGAAATGCAGCAACGGCTTGCCGCTCGGCTCGGAATGCCAGCCGCGTAGCGTGAAACCTTCCGAGCAATCATGGGACCAGGGAATCAGCTGCATCGTGTACCGCACTCATCGAACTAGGAAAACGACGATTCTACAAACAGCAGCGGATACAACGAAATCACCAGCAGCAAGGCCATCAGGACATTGAACAGCATCAGCCAGCGAGGATTTTGCAGAAGGTTGCGCAAGGCGCTGCCAAACATGACCCAGATCCCAACGCTCGGCAGGTTGACCAGGGCGAACAGCGCGGCGATGACGATGACGTTGAGCACATAGCCCTGGGCCGGGGTGTAGGTCGTGATCGCACCGACCGCCATGACCCAGGCCTTCGGGTTGACCCACTGGAAAGCAGCCGCGCCCCAGAAGCTCAGGGGCTTGCGCGTCCCTGCGGCGTCCCCGGAGACCGGCCCGGAAGTGGCGATCTTCCATGCCAGGTACAGCAGGTAGGCAGCCCCCACGTAGCGCAGGATGCTGTACAGCGGCGGCCAGGCCTTGAACAGTTCGCCCAGCCCGAACCCCACGCCCAGCACCATCAGCATGAAGCCGATGCTGATGCCCATCGCATGGGGGATCGAACGGCGCACACCGAAGTTGACGCCGGACGCCAGCAACATGGTGTTGTTCGGCCCTGGGGTGATCGAAGAAACGAAGGCAAACAGGATGAATGCGGTGAGCAGATCGTATGAGCCGAGCATGGCAGGGACTTCCGTCAGGTACTGATTATCGTGTCCTGCCACACTAGCGGAACCCCTCTCGCGCAGACCGGTACAGTTACCTTAAATTACACCTATACACATCACTGTACCGCCGCAGAGGGATCGAAGATCTCTTCGATACTCAACTCGAAAACGCCGGCAATGCTGAAGGCCAGCGGCAGGCTGGGATCGTAGCGGCCGGTCTCGATGGCGTTGACAGTCTGGCGCGAAACACCGAGTCGCTCGGCCAGTTCGGCCTGCGACCAGCCACGCCCACTTCGCAATTCACGGATGCGGTTGTTCAACGGTAACGCCTCACCCCGATGAAGGTCCCCAGCGCCCACAACGGCCCCATCAGGCTCCAGACCATGAACATCGACAAACGTGGGAAGCCTGCGGTCTCCAGAAAACCGTAGCTGAAGGTCAACAGCGCCGTCGCGACGAATGCCAGCCCCAATGCCTCCAGTTGGATGCGCCGGACCATTTCATCGAGGCTGCGCAGTTGCTGCACCACAGCCCAGGCCATACCGATCATGGCCGGCACCGGCACCAGCGCCACCAGGGTCTTGGCAACCCCTGGCGCCATGGACGCGAGGAAATGGCTGCTGACCAGCACACAGGCCATATAGGCGACGAGGAACAGGACGAATGAAATCACATGACGTTTGTGCAGCATGCCAACAGCCTCGGATGTAAAGTGTGTTTTACATTGAGGGCGAGGCCGCGCACAATGTCAAGCTTGCTTTACATCTCGGCAAGCCGGCCCAGGCCCATTACCATGGTGCCCGCCAACCACAAGGAAGCCTTCATGAGTCTGACCATTCGCCCTGCCCGCCGCACCGACGCCGCCCAGATCCTCGCCTTCATCACCGAGCTTGCCGACTACGAGCGCGCCCGCCACGAAGTGGTAGCGACCCTGGCTGATATCGAGCACAGCCTGTTCGATGAAGGCAGCACCGTGCACAGCCTGATGTGCGAGCGCGACGGCACGGCCATCGGCTTTGCCGTGTACTTCTATAGCTACTCAACCTGGCTGGGCCGCAACGGCATTTACCTCGAAGACCTGTACATCACCCCCGAACAACGCGGCGGCGGTGCTGGTCGCCAGGTACTGCGGCACATCGCTCGCGAGGCCGTAGCCAGAGGGTGCGGGCGCCTGGAATGGAGCGTACTGGACTGGAATGAACCGGCTATCGGTTTTTACCAGGCGCTGGGCGCAGAAGCGCAAGATGAATGGGTACGTTATCGCCTGGATGGCGAGCGACTGAAGGCATTCGCACAGGGGTAAGCCGCGCCCGACCACACGACTGTGTCAAAAGTGTTACCCGGCCCCGTCCACCCAGCAAAAAGTCGGGTAACACGGAAACAATTCGAGAGATTTTCAGGTCGTGAAAAATCGCCTCAAATCTCTAAGCCATTGATTTTAATGGATATTGAAAAGTTGGCACGGCATCTGCTTTATCTCTGGCACAACAAAAATAAAAAAACGTGACACCCCAATAAAAACAACATGCACCGGCTCTGACATAACAAGAACAACACGGCAGAGGCGCAGCAAGCAGATTTTTTTGGAGTAGACACGCGTTCCAGGGGTTCGTCCCCGCGACCTGACGCAGAACAACAAAACTACCTTGAGGTAGCGACTGTCAGGATCGGATCAGCAATGATGAAGGCAGGTCAGCGCCCAAAAAAATACGTTTGCTCTTGGCCCCGGATAGGGGCCCGGTTACACCGAAACAGGCTGACAAAAACAACAACAGGCCGGTTTTCAATAATAAAAAGAGCAGGCAACAACGCTTTGAGGGGAGCTTCGGCTCCCCTCAGTGCTTTGTGTTTTCCTCATTATTCGCCTCACCACCCTCCCCCTCGACCTTCTCCACCAGCACCGGCATGCTGCTCAACACCAGCAACGCCAGCACCGTGCTGACCAACGCCGTCGCCTCGCGACCCATGCCCGCCGCCGTGCCGATCGCCGCCGTCATCCACAGGCCTGCCGCCGTCGTCAGCCCCTTGACGTGATTGGTGTCCTGGGCATGGCCCTTGAGAATGGTGCCCGCGCCGAGAAAACCGATCCCGGCGACGATCCCCTGTATCACCCGGCTCAGCGCCTGTGCATCGGCACCGGCCATGCTCGGTGCCAGCACAAACAGGGCTGCACCCATGGACACCAGCATGTGTGTCCGCACCCCGGCCGACTTGCCCTTGTGCTCGCGCTCGAAACCCAACACCGCGCCAAGCACCGCCGCCATCAGCAGACGCACGAGAATCCGCGTCACCTCGCCTTCATCGGTGATGTCGGTGAACTCTACCCGTATCGCTTGCCAGACATTCTGCCACCAGGAATCCATGGGCTTCTCCACACCAGCGCCTCGTGGCGTATTGAAAGGTGGACCGCGACAGTTGCCCGGAGTGCGGCAGCATCCGCCCGGCGGAACGATGCAGCAACCCGAAGCACGCTGTGGTCACACTCGTAACCACCTGCGGAGGGTAACGTCATGCCGGTAGAAATCGACGAAAGCAACCAACGCTGCTGGTAGCCCAAGATGAGAGCTTGGTTGTGCAGGAAGTCCAAACTGTCACTCCATCCTGGATGAACAAGGATGGCAGTTGGAAGATGGAGAAGCTCACGTCGCTTTCGATGGGACACAACCAGGCTGGTGTGGCCGTCTGTGTTCTGGAAGTAGAGGGTGGTGCTGTGTACATCGATACGCATGAGCAGGGTCTCGGTGTCGACTCGCTAAACGGGGTCAAAGAGCTCTATCGACGCGGTATGGCTCAGGCCAACGCTGGAGAGCCTCGGAGGGCTTAGGGATGTCAGAGGTCAACACGGTGAAGGTGGACTACCTCGTGAAGCGCTATTCGGACTTCGACCTGTTGCGTATTGCTCGAGCTGTAGGCCAAGAGTACGAGGACGAGGTCACCGCGTCTCTGGTGAATGTCCACATTCATCGACTCAGTGCCGTTGGCGTCGTCTTCGGGCATGTGCGGCAAGGGCCTCATAGCCGATTCGCCGATTCTCCGATGGGCATCTGATCCAGACATCCGACATCGTGAATATTAAGAAAGAAGGCAAGTTCTGGGTGATCACGACCATGAACTCCAAGTACGTCGTGGCTACCTTTCGCCGTGATGGTGGGCGCCATAGCTTGAGGGACTTTTGCCGCCTGGTGGGTGACCACTTCCCCAATACTCAACTGCACTGATTTAGATCGAGCCTGAGCACGCCAAGGTGTGCCCAAGGCCTTCCCCTGCCTGAAATTTGGGCCCGAGCAAGGAGCTGTAAGTGTTTATAAAGTTTGAATACCTAAAATTTGCTGGCTGCCTAGAGGATATTCGAGTTTTCGACCATCTCTCGGGTTTCGTGCAAGCCATCATGAAAATTGATGGGGTGTTAGCCCCCCAATGTCAAAGTTCCGATTCAGATTTATGAAGAGTTAGAGCAAGGATCTCATGTTGAGTTCTATGCTCTTGTGCAGAACTCAAAAAACAAGGTTAAAAATACTGCAATTGTTCTTGCAGCCAAGACTGCCAGTGGCAGGCTCCTACGCGTGCCAAGCATGCGCTACAAAGTGCAGTTGCATTTTTGGGTAATTGCTACGATCTGGGCTGCTGTGGCATTTGTTTTGAGCTGGATTGCCCTGGTCTTCGGATCGGATTTTTTGATGGGCAGCCGCTCGATGTCGCTGCAATGGGCTTTTATCAGCTCGGGCGCCTCAGTCATAGGACTGCTGACAGGGGGATTCTTTGTGGGTTGCGGTATTTACCTGTTTCACAAAACTTCAGGCCTTGACACGTGGAATTCAATTGCACCCTCGTTGCTTGTAGAGCGTTTCAGCAAACTGCACCGCTGATCCTTGGGCGGGCCGCATTCGCGGACGGCTGTCGTGAACCAGGCCTCACGTTCGTGCTGCCCGGCCCTGCGGGCTTCCATACTCACGCCTTCAGCCTTCCTAGCTTGCGCGCTCCGCTTGCGATTTGGTCGCAAACCCAATGGTTATGGGGCTTGTAACGTGGTTTTGGGAATGCAACGTTGGCGCTGTTACATTCCAGAATTAGCGTTACAACCCTAGTCACTGAAGGGCGGGCCGCTCTGCCGGATCATGGGGCTTGGCCGATCTGAGAATGCTATGACTTTCTTCAGCCGATTCTGTAATCTTGATAGATCATTAGCCTCCTAAAGGAAACCGTCCCCATGTCTCGTCTCGTAGAATTCCGTCGTTTGGAGCAACAACTCGCTCAGCAATTGGCAGAACTCGAAGCCATGAAGGGTGACTCGGGCATCAAGGCGGAGATGGAGTTTGAAGAGAAACTGCGAGCCTTGCTCGGTGAGTACGGATACAGCCTGCGCGAGGTGATCAATATCCTTGATCCCAAGGCTTCGGCACGTGCTCCCGCCCTTGCCGCCCAAGAGAAGACCAGCCGTAAGCCTCGCGAAGTAAAGGTCTATAAAAACCCGCACCACGGCGAAGTTGTTCAGACCAAGGGCGGGAATCATGCGGTTCTGAAGGCCTGGAAAGCTGAGCACGGCGCTGAAACCGTCGAGTCCTGGCGCCAGTGAATATTGCGCCTTGACGCAATGAGTATACGAAAGTTAGCCTGATTGTGTATGTATCCGACACCAAACCCTCTTAGAGGAAGTGACCTCTTTAACGGCACCTTAAACCCAGCCGTGGAGAGTCGGAGACTCCGAGCAAGATTTTAAAGAACCGCCATTTCTGGCGGTTTTTTTTCGTCTTAAAGGGTACTGCGCGGAGGTTTATTACGTGTAATACGTATGCTGCCCAGAATAGTTCCACACTTGCTGCGAGGCCTCACCACATGCCAGACCTCGCATTTTTGTGACCTACTTTATTGTGGTTCAAGCCATACTGGATGCTGAAGAACCCTCAAGCTCCAACTCATAGCTGGTACATCTGTATTGGCCACACCTCACCGTGATGGAACGATGATCTTCGATGGATGCGAACCGCCACGCAGAATTTTCAATCGTGGTGGGCGACCGTGAGGAATTTGGCCACAGTGATCGCTATCTGCTCCTGCGAACGACACCCGAATCTTGCTGCCAGGCTTGAACGCCCAAGCCGTTGGAGTTAGTGCAAGGCGAATATGCTCCGCTGTTCCCGGATGCATTACTTGCGCGTCTTTCCGCGCAAGGCTCTGATATGGCCAGGTGGTGCGGTAGGTCGCTGGTGGCGTCGTTTCCTTGCGCAGAAGTGCTCGCAGCAGCCCCTCAGTGACATAGCGCTCTGTTCCGTCTGACTCGATCTCGCTGACGTAGACGAACAGTGCGGCATCAGGCTGATTGGATTCGACCCAGAAGTCCGCAACGATATGGCCGCAGATATCCAGGCCATCAGGTAGCGATGCTGTTGTGTAGCTCAATAGATCCTTTGTTCGC
Source organism: Pseudomonas sp. RW3S2 (assembly GCF_014268955.1). Lineage (NCBI taxonomy): Bacteria > Pseudomonadati > Pseudomonadota > Gammaproteobacteria > Pseudomonadales > Pseudomonadaceae > Pseudomonas > Pseudomonas sp. RW3S2. Next base: position 228,974 of record NZ_JABWRM010000007.1, read on the forward strand.
CCTTGCCAGTCAGCATAGTAAATACGGCTGTCTACGCCAGCAATTCGCTCGTACCGAGTACCGTTACCGCTGCCATGACGGAAGTCGACTTGATACTCGTCTTTGGCACCTTCCTGGGGCGGCTCGGCGGACAGCTTTTGGTTGTTGCCCAAGAACAGCACCGAATCAATCTCGGTCGGTGGCCACTGCTCAGCAGCACACCATTGTTCGTCGTGCATGCTGAAATAGTGAATTGGTGCTTCTTGGTCGAGACCGGTTGGGCGCTGCTGCAGGTAATGATCGAAAAAGCGCAGCAACTCGGGCATCAAACCGAACTGAGCAGTTTCCTCGAGACGCCACGGGGACACATTGATACGTGCCCCATGATCCCAGGGGCCTAGCAGCAGGTGCTTCGGGTTTTCACTCAGAGTGAGGAACCGCGAGATTGCTCCGTTCATGTACCCGGTGCCATCCATCCAGCCAGACACCGAGTAGATGGCGAGGTCACTGCGGGTGCCTGCACAGTAAGAGTGGGGGCTGAAAGTCGCGGGCGTGAAGTTTTTATCGTAGGGCAGGCAGTCATCGCTGAACTTGAATTCAGCCATGAAGTCAGTCTGCCTGAAGTTGGCCAAGTGCTCTTGAATAGCAGCGGCACACATCTCGCCGTTGTGATCTTCGTCGACCGGCTGTGGGCCTTGGAAGTCTGGATGATTAAAGTACGCGAACTGCCTCAAGACGTCGCGGCGGTCATGATCTAAGCCAATCATGATGTCGTCGTACAGGCGAGTTAGTGACTTAACCTGGATACCCCCAGGGTAATAATTGTCACGGTAGGTATCCCATACCGAAAACAGAGGTGCGATGGCCTTGACCGCAGGGTGGCCGGTACTTGCGAGGAAGTCAGATGAGGCGCCGAGGTACGAAACGCCTGTGGCACCAACGCGCCCGTTCGACCATGACTGGGCGATGATCCAATCCACAACTTGGACAGTATCAGCTCGCTCAGCTGGAGAGCGGAAGCTATCACGGCTACCGAAGCTTGCGCCTGTACCACGAACATCGACCACTACCACTGCGTAACCATAGGGCACGAACTGGTCACGGTACTTGAAGGTGTTGGGACTGCATTCTTGCTTCGAACCTTCTGCAACCTTGAAACGACGATAGTAGGGCGTGAAGACGACGATTGCTGGGAATTGCCGATCAGCGTGAGCATCGATTTCCGTCTGAGGGAGAAAAACGTCAATCGCGATCTTGCAGCCATCTCGCATAGCGATGTACTGGGACGCGGGGGCCGAAGGAACGGTGAAGTCGCGTTCCCGCCTAGCCAGGTATTCACTCGGGGGCAGCCGCCAAGCTACACTGCCAATATCTGCATCTGACATCAAATCTCTCCACCGCAAATCAAGGTTGACGGCAGCAGATTGCGACTTCTTGCAACGTGCGTAAAGTTCGTAAATTTCATGATTATGTGCGTTTAACGCATATTAAGCATAGCGTTGCTGATCCCGGATTGCTGATATTCGCTTCTCCGCATGCTCCTTGATCAAATTGGCCAGTTCGTTCACCACTCCACTGCGCTCCTGCCAGGCTGGGAAAATGAAACCGTAGTCCAAAGTGATAGCTGGCTGAAACGGTCGAAGCACAAGAGGCACCTCGCTTGAGGTTGCGATGAAAGGATCCGAGATTGCGATACCCAATCCTCGAGCAGCAAGCTGGCACGCGAGGATGCCATTAGTCGTTTCGAACCTGATGTTTGGCTGAGGTTGCAGGGACTCCGTGACTAGACTCAATGACTGACGAATCAAGGAGCGAGGATGGAGAGCAATCAGCGACTCCCCCGAAAGGTCGTCTACGGTAATGACTGGTTTGGATGCAAAAGGGTGGTCGGCACTCATGGCAGCTACCACCTCTACGCTGATGAATGGCTCAACCTCTAACAGGGGGTTCTCTAGGGGGAGTACGGTCACGCCGAGATCGAAGTTTTCCTGACCAACCCATGTCTCAATATCGAGCCTCACCCGTGAATCGATGCTTGCGGAAAATCGCGCTGAGCGTTCGGCCATTATGGCTAGCGCATCGTTCACGATGGCGTTGCTGAGATGAGGGGCAGTCAGTACTCGAACGTGGTTATTTTGTCTGGCTTTTAGACGGCCAGCGAGCTTTTGAAGAGACTCCTGGCTAGCCAAATGGCGTTCAACCTGACGATAAAAGCTCCATCCATCTGGAGTAAGACTGAGTCGTTTTTTGGTGCGTTGGAACAGCGCAAATCCGACCTCTTCCTCAAGATTGGATAGCAGCCTACCCACTTGCGGTTGCGTGCGGTTCAGGCGTACCGAAGCCTGAGTCACTGAACCTGTTTCGACAAAAGCGCGGAGGGCCTCAAGGCCTTTCGTCGTCAACATAGCCTGCTCCAAACATGCATTTTTCGCATGTATAGCAAAAATTTTCGCACTTTACACAGGTTTTGTGACGGATCATTCTCGACCTACAACAATTCGGGAAGAAATCCCGTTGCCCTGATCAAGGGCTTCATCTTCTTAACGAAGATTGCTTACTCGTATGCTGCCACTAATCACAAAAACCAGGCTTCCGAGAGGAGTACGTCAATGAGTTTTCCTTCCTATCACCCTCATCGTAGTGACGTTCATCGCCAGCCATCAGAAGGCTTGGGCAATGAGTGCTATCCCTATCCAGAGAAAAGCTAAAAGCGCATTTGCTTGAGTTGTTCTCGTTGCTCATCGCAAGGATGCGCCCAAGTTTTTTCTATGTGAGGGACATCGTCATGTCCAGCGTTGCCGCTTCAAATATCTCAGCAGCTACGGCACCCAAGGTTAGGCGGCGAGTGAGATGGTCATCTTTGCTACACCGGGTATTCGTTTGCATGATGTACTTCTTCATGCTCAGCCCGCTCATTTTCGTTGTATGGATGAGCTTCTTTGTCGATGCCATCCCGCATTTCCCACCATCTGGCTACACGCTGAAGTGGTACGAAAGCGCCTGGCAGAACTCGTCATTCATGAATGGCTTGGTGCTTAGCTTTCAGGTAGCTGCTGTAGCCTCGATCACTGGGGTCATTCTCGGAGTAGCCGCTGCGCTCGGGATCGTTCGGAATGGTTTCCTGGGGAGCAAGTTCGTCAACACTCTCCTACTATCTCCACTCCTTATCCCAGGCATCGTGGCAGGCATCGCGATTTACCTGTTCTACATGCGAGCTGAAAATGTATTAGATACGGACATCGTAGGCACATTCGGTGGGCTGGTAATCGCTCACGTATGCCTGACCATCCCGTGGACGGTGCGCTTGGTTTCCACCGGTATGGCAGGCCTAGACCCTTCGATTGAAGAAGCTGCACGTAACCTCGGAGCGTCCAGCTGGGCGGCATTTCGCCGAGTCACGCTGCCCATGCTTCGGCCTTCAATCGTTGCAGCTTCGCTGTTCTCCTTCATTGTTTCTTTCGAGAACCTGGAGCTGTCGTTGGCCCTAGTTGGCCCCGGTAAGACGACGCTTCCAATTGCAATTATGCAGTACCTCGAATTCAACCTCGACCCCACCATCGCTGCAGTCTCTGCCGTTCAGATTCTGTTGCTAGGGATCGTGATGTTGGTGACCGACCGTTTCGTCAAACTCAGCCAAGTGGTGTAGCGCTATGTCCAAAGTATCTATCAACAAGTTGAAAAAACAGTTTGGCGATGCGGTAGCGCTCGAAGACTTTTCGCTGGAGATCGCAGACGGCGAGTTGGTCGCATTCCTAGGCCCAAGCGGCTGCGGTAAAACGACCACGCTTCGGATGATCGCAGGGTTCATTGAACCGACAGCGGGAAGCATCCATATCGGCGAAACTGACGTCACAAACCTGCCAGTTCATAAGCGTAACACTGGTATGGTCTTCCAGCGTTACGCCCTGTTCCCACATATGACGGTGGCCCAGAACGTCTCATTCGGCTTGGAGATGCATAACGTTTCCGGCAAAGAGCGTGATAGTCGAATCGCCACGGCCTTGGATATGGTGCGGATGACCTCATTCCGTGATCGCTACCCTCGCCAATTGTCTGGAGGCCAGCAGCAGCGCGTAGCGATTGCCCGAGCATTGGCCATTCAGCCCAAAGTGTTCCTGCTCGACGAGCCACTCTCCAACCTGGATGCCAAGCTTCGCGTGGAGGTGCGTGAAGAGATTCGCTCGCTGCAACAGAATCTCGGTCTTACCACTGTCTTCGTAACGCATGACCAAGAAGAAGCCCTTGCCATTTCTGACCGCATGGCAATTATGTACAACGGCAGAGTTCAGCAGATTGGTTCACCAAAGGAACTGTACGATTCTCCGAGCAACCACTTTGTAGCTGACTTCCTTGGACGGATGAGCTTCTTCAAAGGAAACCTCGTGGCGAATGGGCGTTTTGTGAGCGAAGCCGGCACCAACATCCAAGTCGCCAGCGGTCAGAAGGTTGGACGAATTGGTATCCGTCCGGAGCGTATCAATGTGGGAGCCCATCCGGAGTCCGACAACGTATTTGATGGCTGGGTCGAATCGGCTGCTTACCTTGGTTCCCTCATCGACATCCGCCTGCGCCTGCAGGGTGGGGACATCTTAAATCTGCACGTACCCAATAATGCTTCCTCAGCAAACACAGCCATCGCCCCTGGATCGCCACTTGTTGCTTCGTTCCGCTCCAGTGATTGCGTTCTGTTTGCAGAGTAAAAGGTGAAAGTATGAGCGGCTCTTCTCAAGTTACAGGTGCAAGCATTGCGTTTCCAGCATCTGTCGTAGTTTTAGGCATCATAGTCGTACCACTGTTTCTCATGATGGGTTACAGCTTTAACCATTTTGATCCAATGGACTTGATGGTGGAAACTTTCACACTAGAGAACTATGTAAAGTTTTTTAGCGATGAGTATTACCGTAAGGTCTTTATTTCCACCCTCGGCGTTGCCGCCCTGTGTACGGTTTTTGCTCTTGTACTGGGCTTCCCTGTCGCGTACTTTTTGGCAAAAACCCAGAGTCGCTACAAGAGCCTGTTCATTGTGCTGCTCGTGTTTCCACTCATGGTAGGGAACGTTGTTCGTGCGGCTGGTTGGATGGTGATCCTGGGTAATGTCGGTGTGGTCAACGCAACGCTGATGTGGCTGGGTATCACCGATGAACCTATCAAGTTCATGTACACGCCCTTTGCAGTGATCGTTGGCACTACTGCAGTAGTCATGCCCTACATGATTCTTACTCTTCAAAGCGTTCTAGAGGGCATCGACTTCTCGGTTGAGGAAGCGGCCCAGAATTTGGGGGCTACATTCGCTACCACCTTCCGTCGCGTCGTGCTACCCATTGCAGCTCCTGGCGTAGCAGCGGGAACCATGCTTGTGTTCATTCTCTGCATGAACGCATATGCGACCCCGGTTTTGCTGGGCGGTACTGGTTTAACCATGATGGCTCCTTCGCTGTATGACCAGATCGCAAAAGCATCAAACTGGCCATTCGGCGCCGCCATGGCGTTGGTACTCATCGTCACAACATTGCTCCTCGCAACACTGTCAAACTGGTTGATTCACCGCAATTACGTCAAAACCATGGGAGCCTGACGATGGTCGTTCAAAACGTCAGTTTCATGAAGGCTCTGGGTGACCTAGATGAAAGGCTCGCTCAGCAAGTAGGTCATAAATACATGACGGTACTGCTTTACGATAGCGGTGCCGATGAGGCAGAGCGCGTTTATAGCAGCAACCCTCAGGTTTTCCCTGATCGAGGACGGAAACCAATGGATCAAGGGCCAAAAATGGCGTTCGTTCGCGATACAGGCCTAGCCTATGTTGCAATTGATCGGTTTGAAATTGAACGTGATTACCCAGACCACCAAAAAGTTTTCGCTATGGGATGCGCCTCTCTGTTGAACGTTCCAATCAAATCGCCTGAAGGCGTAATTGGTCAAGTCAACCTCATGCACGATGAGTATTACTATGATCACGGAAAAGTGAAGTTGGCGCTTCAACTTGTGTCATCATTTTTCAATGAGTCCCCCTCCATTAGATCGCAAGGGTCAGCGGTATAATGAGATATAAATCTCATCCTTAAACCTGGAGTTCGCTATGTTTGATATTACTCGGCGTAAGTTTTTGGGTGGTGCTGCCGTCACTACTGCCACTGCTGCTGCCGCACTTTTTTTACCCCGATTCTCTTTCGGTGCATCTGATACGCCCTTGGTGGTAGGAACTTGGGGCGGAGACTTTGGCGATTTGCTTCGTTCGAGTGTAGACGTGCTTTTGAAGCCGCAAGGCATCGAGGTTATTCAAAGCATTGGCTCACCAACGGAGCGCCGTACCAAGGTGCTAGCTGAGAGACTTTCCCGACGCAGTTCGATGGACATATGTTGTCTGGCTGACTTTGATATGCAGGCCGTAGCACAGCGTGATGCATTGGAAGCAATCACCGCTGATCAGGTGCCGAACCTCGAAAATGTACTTCCCTTCCTAAGGCAGGAATTTTCGATACCGACTATCTACTCGGCACATGTCATTGTCTATAACACTGACCGTATCAAAATTCCGCCGAAATCCTTTGCCGACCTTTGGGATCCCAAATATCAAGGGCGAATCGGACTGTCTGACTTCCTCTTCAATACAAATATCGCGGTAGCTGCCTTAGCGGGTGGCGGATCAATGACTGATTTTACCCCCGCCCAGGCCAAGCTAGCAGAGCTTCGCGCTCTTGGTGTGAAAATTCTTCCCTCCACCGAGGCCGTGGCTGCTGCCTTGAAGTCGGAAGATATTTGGATCACAGTCATCTCGAAGGCTCGGGGATACATGTGGAAAAAAGCCGGGATGCCGTTGGCATCTGTCGTACCCACAGAAGGTGGGTATCCCAACGTTTACGGTGCGGGAATTCCTAAAAAATCTAGAAGGAAGCCAGAGGCCTCCCAATACCTCAATGCCATGCTTGATCCACGGGCACAAATCGCGTTCGCTCAAAAAATGGGTTACGTCCCAACAGTCTCTAATGCCTCATTGCCAGCAGAGCTGGACAAGCAGATCAACTTCACCCAAGCAGAGAAAGATCGAATGATGAAACCTGATTATGCATACATCATTGCAAATCAATCCAGCATGCTGGAAATGTGGAATAAAACTTTCAAAGGATAGATTAGCTGTTTCACTGGTACGTTTACTACTGGGCGAAAAAGGCCTGCTATTGATTTGTGGATTATTTGCTAGAGCTCGTGCTCATATTTAGTGTTAATTAACTGGGCATTTTTTTGATGGCCGGAGCGGCACTGCCGTAGCTGGCGTTAGCAACTGGGAGATCTGCTCTGTCGCAATGCCCAGGATAAGTGGAGGTTCCGATGTCGCATACCACCTTGGGCGTTAAGGTTGACACAATAACAAAGCAAAGACTTAAGTCAGCTGCCGAAAGGATAGATCGTTCCCCGCATTGGCTTCTTAAACATGCTGTTCTGGAATGGATATCTAGAGTAGAAAGCGGGGCTGACATACCTGATTTGTTGAATGCGAGCGTGCTTGAGCTGGATCGACAGCGTAACAGCTTAATGCTCCGCAAGAAAAAGACTGACTGCCTATAACTAAAACTATTCCCCGGGAGCAGCTCATGTGTGTAGTACGTTACTTTTTTGTATCAGCGGCTGCAGTTATGGTCGCGCAAACCAATGCCACTGATTTCATCCAAGACAGCAAAGCAGTAGTTAGCTCGCGAACACTTTACTTCAACAACAACAATCGAGAAACAGACGCTCAGGATCAACGCCAAACAGCACAGGGCTTTAAAGTAGACTTCTCTTCTGGCTATACATCTGGAATTGTGGGATTCGGTCTTGATATTCAAGCAATAGCTGGATTTAACATTGATGGCGGCATTGATCACCCTACGCAGGCAACTTCCAATTCAATGACTCCTGTCGACAGCGATGGTACTCCTGTCTCCAGTTGGTCTCGGGGAGGTGGGAATCTCAAAGCTAAGGTTTCCGAGTCCGAACTTGTCGTGGGGAATGCACTTTCATCTACCCTGCCAATCTTGGTTATTAATGATGGCCGGCTGTTTCCACAGACGTTCGGTGGAGCAATGCTCACGGTCAAGGAGATCCCTGGACTGACACTAGCAGCTGGTAAGCTGACTCAAACTGCTAGCCGGGCATCCAGCAACTACTCGGGGCTCGCTGTCGCAGGGGGGGCTAAGGGTAGCAATGACCTCCAGTATAGGGGTGGAGATTGGCGACCGCGAAATGATCTGTTGCTGCAGTATTATCACGCTACTCTGAAAGATTACTATGATCAGGATTTTCTTTGGCTTAGCAAGAACTTTTAAAATTGACGAAAGACAATCACTACAAGCCGAGCTTAGATATTTCAATAACAGATCTAATGGTCGAGCGGGGCAATCTGACTACTTTTTTAGCAACATGGGTGGCTATGCTGCAAAACCTGGTAAAGTGAAGAATAATACTTGGTCAACGACCATAACTTATACCGTTAGTGGTCACACAGTTTTGATTGGTCACCAACGAGTAAGCGATGATGGCTCCATGGTTTCTGTGAACTGAATCGCCCCTGGTTTCCTAGACACCTCCAAGCCTCATAATGAGGCCCAAATAGGAGGTGCCATGAGTCGTCAGCGTTACCCTGAAGAATTCAAGATCGAAGCGGTCAAGCAAGTGACCGAGAAAGGCAAGCCTGTCGCTGATATTGCCCAGCGCTTGGGCATGTCTGTTCACAGCCTCTACGCCTGGATCAAGCTCTACATCAAACCCCAAGAGCAGCGTCAGCAAGACGATGACCAGCAAGCCGAACTGCGTAAGCTGCGCGCTGAACTCAAGCGCGTGACGGAAGAGCGAGACATCTTAAAGAAGGCCGCCGCGTACTTTGCCAAGGAGTGCGGCTGAAGTACGCCTTCATCAAGAAGCACTCGACGGATTACCCGGTGCGGCGCCTTTGCCAAACCCTCAAGGTGCATCCCAGCGGCTATTACGCCTAATTGGCCGAGCCTCAATCTGCCCGAGCAAAAGAAGATCATCGTCTGCCAGGCTTGATCGGTGACAAGCTACGCATAGAAGGCCTGGGGCCGGAGATCGAGATCTTCACCGATGAACAGCTGCGCATGTCGGTCGCGGTGCTGGCGGGTGAACGCATACCGATCACCGAAGCCGAAGCCGACGCCCTGACCGTGATCGGTGCGGTGGATAGTCGCAGACATCTCAAGAGCAGTGCTCCAGGCTCCGTGATCTGAGGCCTGCAAGGGAGTTCTCGTTCATCTGATATGGTTTTTATCGCCCTACCTGAGCCTGTGCTGTAAACAGATCGGGGGCCATAGTGCCCGGGCCTGATCGAGGCCTGATGAGCGAACCACCATGAGCGAGAGAATCCCCTTCCGAATCATCCAGATCGAGCCTGCGGCCAACACCCCCAAGCGCCAAGCAAACGGGCGCATCCACACCCGCAGCTTCACAGGCCTGTACCGCAATCTGCGAATTGGCTTCGCCGGCCTGCTGTTCGTATTGTTCTTCGGCACGGCCTGGCTGAACTGGAACGGCCGCCAGGCCGTGCTCTGGGACCTTGCCGACAGCAAGTTCCATATCTTTGCCGCGACCTTCTGGCCGCAAGACTTCATCCTGTTGTCGGCACTGCTGATCATCTGCGCGTTCGGCTTGTTCGCCATCACCGTCTTCGCCGGGCGGGTGTGGTGCGGCTACAGTTGCCCGCAGAGCGTCTGGACCTGGCTGTTCATGTGGTGCGAAAAAGTCACCGAAGGCGACCGCAACCAGCGCATCCGCCTGGCCGCCGCGCCCTGGAGCCTCGAAAAGCTCGTCCGCCGCAGCCTCAAGCACGGGTTGTGGCTGGCCATCGGCGTGATCACCGGCCTCACCTTCGTCGGCTATTTCACCCCCATCCGCCCGCTGGCCCAGGAATTGCTGACCCTGCAACTGGGCGGCGTCGCGTTGTTCTGGGTGGTTTTCTTCACTGCCGCCACCTACCTGAACGCCGGTTGGCTGCGCGAAGCGGTGTGCATGCACATGTGCCCCTATGCGCGCTTTCAGAGCGTGATGTTCGACAAGGACACCCTGGCCGTGGCCTACGATCCACGTCGTGGTGAAACCCGTGGCCCACGCAAGAAAGGCAGCGATCGCCAGGCACAGCACCTGGGCGACTGCATCGACTGCACCCTGTGCGTGCAGGTCTGCCCCACCGGCATCGACATCCGCGACGGCCTGCAGATGGCCTGTATCGGCTGCGCCGCGTGCATCGACGCCTGCGACGGGGTCATGGACAAGATGGGCTACCCCCGCGGGCTGATCGGCTACAAGTCCGAACACAACCTGCAAGGCGGCCGCACCCACTGGCTGAGACCGCGCCTGCTGGGTTACGCCACGGCCTTGGTGGTCATGATCGGTGCCTTGGTGATTGCCTTGCAGATGCGCCCCATGGTGTCGCTGGACGTCATCAAGGACCGCGGCCTGTTCCGCGAGAACGCCCAGGGCCAGATCGAGAACATCTACCTGCTAAAGATCATCAACAAGGCCCAGCAGCCCCAGCACTATCAACTGCGTCTGGTCGACGCCGAAGGCTTCGTGCTGCACGGCAAGCAAGCGGTGTTCATTCCCGCCGGAGAAATGAGCGAGCTGCCGGTATCGGTGGCGATGCTCGCCGATCGCCCGACGAGCAGCTCGGTAGACCTCACGTTCGAAGTACAGGACAGCGACCAGCCGCAGGTGTATAGCCGTGCACGCAGCCGTTTCGTCGCGCCACTGAACCGCTGATCCCTTACACTGCCTTCAACCTTGCCTGCCAGGCCGAAAAAAACACAACGATGAAACGTTACGAACGATTCGCCGACGATATCGCCGAACTGATCCGCTCCGGGGTGCTTGGCCCCGGACAGCGTGTACCCTCGGTACGCTACGCCAGCCAGACCCACGGGGTCAGCCCCTCCACGGTGTTCCAGGCCTACTACCTGCTCGAGCGCCGCGGGCTGATTCGTGCCCGGCCGCGTTCGGGTTACTTCGTCAATACCCACGCACCTCGCCAGTTCAGCGAACCACAGGCACAGGCACCGGTCAGTGAATCCACCGATGTCGACGTCAGTGCACTGGTGTTTTCCATCCTTGATTCGATCAAGGACCCCCATACCGTCCCCTTCGGCTCGGCCTTCCCCAGCCCCACCCTGTTCCCGCTGCAGCGCCTGGCCCGCTCGCTGGCCAGCGCCAGCCGCGCCATGGACCCACGCGTGGTGGTCACCGACCTGTCACCGGGCAACCCGCAGTTGCGCCGCCAGATCGCCCTGCGCTACATGGTTGGCGGCCTGATGCTGCCGATGGAAGAGCTGCTGATCACCAATGGCGCGCTGGAGGCCCTCAACCTGTGCCTGCAGGCCGTCACGGAGCCTGGCGACCTGGTTGCCATCGAAGCCCCGGCCTTCTATGTGTGCCTGCAGGTACTCGAACGCCTGAAGCTCAAGGCCGTGGAAATTCCCGTGCACCCACGTGAAGGCATGGACCTGGGGGTACTGGCACAAACCCTGGAGAAACACCCGGTCAAGGCCGTATGGTCGATGACCAACTTCCAGAACCCGGTCGGTGCGAGCATGCCCGAGGCGAAAAAGCAGGCACTGGTCGAACTCTTGCACCGCCACCAGGTGCCACTGATCGAGGACGACGTCTACGCCGAGCTGTATTACGCCCAGCAAGCGCCCAAGCCGGCCAAGGCCTTCGACCGCGACGGGCTGGTAATGCACTGCGGCTCGTTCTCCAAGAGCCTGGCGCCCGGCTACCGAGTGGGCTGGGTCGCCGCCGGGCGTTTTGCACAGAAGATCGAGCGGCTCAAGCTGATGACATCGCTGTGCGCCTCGATGCCGGCCCAGGCCGCCATCGCCGACTACCTGCAACATGGCGGCTACGACCGCCACCTGCGCAAGCTGCGCTATGCCCTGGAAGGCCAGCAGGCCAGCATGCTCGCCGCCATCGCCCGCCACTTCCCGGCGCAGACACGGGTCAGCCAGCCCGCCGGCGGCTACTTCCTGTGGCTGGAACTGCCCGAGCAGATGGATGCGCTCAAGCTCTTCCACATGGCCCTGGCGCAAGGCATCAGCATCGCACCGGGGCCTATCTTCTCGCCGACCCGGCGCTTCGGTAACTGCATCAGGCTGAACTACGGCAGCCCCTGGAACGACGCCACGGAGACTGCAATGGAGACACTGGGGCGTATCGTACGCTCGTTTTGAAGGATCAGCCGCTATAGTGAGGCTAATCTGCCCAAGGATGAGCATGCGATGGACGATCCCACCCAACTGCGCCAACAGATCCTGGCCTTGCAGCAGCGCAACGGCGAGCTGGAAAACAGGCTGGCGCAGCAAGCCGAAATGTCGCCCTTGAACAACGTCCTGATGCGCCGGGTGCACGAGCAACTGGAGCAGCGCTTCGACCAGACCCTGGCCGAACGCCGGCTGTTCATCGAGCTGGTCGATCACAGCCTGGCCAATGTCTTCGTCATCGCTCCGGACCTGCGCCTGCAAGCGATCAACCGTACCGCCCGCCAGACATTCCAACGCCTGCATGGCTTCTGCCCGAGGATTGGCGATCGCATCGACGAGTCACTCGCAGGCCTGGAACAACCGCTCCACTGCCTGCTGCCGCTGGTTACCCGAGCGCTGGCGGGTGAAACCCTGATCGAGAGCGTCGCCTTCGACGGGCCACCCTATCGGCGCTACTACGAGCTACGGATCACCCCGCTACGCAGCGACGACAACCCACTACTGTGCGCCTGTCTGTTCGCCTACGACATCACCGAGCGCACGCTCGAACAGGAGCGCCTGTACGAAGCCGAGCAGGCGTTGCGCCAGGCGCAGAAAATGGAAGCGGTTGGCCAGCTCACCGGCGGCATCGCCCACGACTTCAATAACCTGCTGGGCGGCATTTTCGGTGCTCTGGAGCTCGCCAAGCCACGCTTGGGCGGGCCGCATAACGATGAGGTGAGCCGCCTGTTCGACATCATCGAACAAAATGCATCCAAGGCCGCGTCATTGGTGCAGCGTCTGCTGGCCTTCTCGCGCCGACAGACACTGCTGCCCCGCGCCACCGACATCCAGCAACTGGTCGGCGACATGCTTGCGCTGCTGCAGAGCTCGCTGCGCTCGGACATCCAGCTCATCGACCGCACAGCCTCACAGTTGTGGCCAACCTGCATCGACCCCTCGCAACTGGAAAGCGCGCTGCTGAACCTGTGCCTCAACGCCCGCGAAGCCATGCCCCACGGTGGCACCCTGCAGATCCATTGCGAAAACCTGGAGATGGCCCCGGCGCAAGCGCAGCGCCTGGGGCTCGCTGCGGGCCAATACCTGCACTTGCGTGTCGAGGACGACGGCCAGGGCATGCCTGCGGATGTCGCGCAACGGGCCATCGAACCCTTCTACACCACCAAGCCACTGGGCCAGGGCACCGGCCTTGGGCTGTCCATGGTGTACGGATTCGTGCGTCAGTCAGGTGGGCAGATGCACCTCGATTCGATCCCGGGCAGCGGCACCTGCGTCCACCTTTACCTGCCCAGGGCTGAAACCCTGCAAGCCCACGAACCGCAGCGCCTGTCGCCCCCGCCAAATGCGCAGTCGATCCTGCTGGTCGAAGATCAAGCGGCGATGAGGCTGGTCATCAGCGAGCTGTTGAGCGAGGCAGGCTATGACGTACACGCCTTTGCCAGCCCCGATCGAGCGCTTGCCGCCCTGCGCAAGGGGCTGCGCCCGCACCTGCTGGTCGGTGGCACCGCCTTGTCGGACAGCCCGAAGGGCCAGCAACTGATAGAAATGAATGTGGCCTTGACGCCTGGCTGCACGACCTTGCTCATCAACGGCTATGCCACGCAAACACAGGCAGCCCATGACGGTCTGCCCGCGAACACCGAAGTCATTTCCAACCCGTTCGAGTTGAAAACACTGCTCGAACGGGTGACGAAGATCCTGGCTTGAGGCTCAGCGCCCGCCCCCCAGATCAAGGAAACTGCCGGTGGAATAGGACGCCTTGTCCGACAGCAACCAGAGGATAGCCTCCGCCACCTCCTCCGGCTGCCCGCCACGTCCCATGGGCAGGCCAGGTTCGAGCTTGCTGACCCGCTGGGCATCACCGCTCAGGGCGTGAAAGTCGGTATGGATGTAGCCAGGACGCACGCCGTTGACGCGCACACCCTCGCCCGCCACTTCCTTGGCGAGCCCAAGGGTGAAGGTATCCAGCGCGCCCTTGGAGGCGGCATAGTCTACGTACTCGTTGGGCGAACCCAGGCGTGCAGCCACCGACGACACGTTGACGATCGCACCACCCTGCCCGCCATGGCGGCGCGACATGCGCAGCAAGGCATGCTTGGCGCAGAGCATCGGGCCGACCACGTTGGTTTTCATCAGCTTGAGCAGGCGGAACTCGGACATCTCGTCGACCCGGCTTTGGGTCGCGATGGTCCCGGCGTTATTGACCAATGCCGTGACAGGGCCGAGCTCCTGGTCGATCCGCTGGAACACCTGGATCACCTCATCCTCGACGCTGGCATCGGCTCGCACGGCGATGGCCTGGGCGCCCAGCGCCCGAACCTCGTCCAGGATGCGTTCGGCAGCGTGATCGTCGGCGTGGTAATTGATGCAGATGCGATAGCCTTGTTGCGCCGCCAACCGCGCGGTCGCGGCACCGATACCGCGGCTGGCGCCAGTGATGAGAATGACCTTGTCCATGAAACTGCCACTGTCGAGGGAATAGACCTACAAGGTTAGGGGAAAAGCCCCGATCGCGGCAACGGCTGCACGGAGCCGTGCCGCAAGTATACCTCAGTGCCCCGCCGAAGCCGGCCCTGCCTTGGCCGTGAAGGGCGGGCGAGCCAGCCACACCAGCAAAATCAAGGCGCCGAACACCCAGGTCAGCAAGGTGAAGTAGTCCACCGTCGACATCATGTAGGCCTGGCTGTTGAGGATCTGCTCAAGCTGCGCATAGCTCTGCGGGCTCGCCCCACCGAGTTGCTCGAGGGTGTGACGCGTTGCCGGGTCGTACTGGCTGATGTGCTCGCTCAGGTAGGCATGGTGCTGGTCGGCCCGGCGGATCCAGATCCAGGTGGTCAGCGAGGCGGCGAAACTGCCGCCCAGTGTCCGCAGGAACGTGGCCAGGCCCGAGCCGTCGGCAATCTGATGCGGCGGCAGGTCCGAGAGCAGGATGGTCAGGGTCGGCATGAAGAACAGCGCCACCCCGATCCCCATGAACAACTGCACCAGGGCGATGTGCAGGAAGTCGACCTCGCTGGTGAAGCCCGCACGCATGTAGCAGCTTGCACCAATGGCCAGGAAGGCGATCCCTGCCAACAGGCGCAGGTCGAAGCGATGCGCATACTTGCCGACGAAGGGCGACATGATCACCGGCAACAGGCCGATCGGTGCTACCGCAAGCCCCGCCCAGGTCGCCGTATAGCCCATCTGCGTCTGCAGCCACTGGGGCAGGATCAGGTTGATGCCGAAAAAGCCCGCATACCCGCCCACCAACACCAGGGTGCCGATGCGGAAATTACGGTGCACGAACAGCCGCAGGTTCACCACCGGGTGCCGATCGGTGAGCTCCCAGATCACGAAGATGGCCAGGAACACCGCGGAAATCAGGCTACCCACCACGATGAACGAGGACTCGAACCAATCCAGGTCGTTACCCTTGTCGAGCACCACCTGCAACGCGCCGACACCGACGATCAGCGTCAGCAGGCCGATGTAATCCATGGGCTGGCGGCTGGTGGTCACTGGACGCGTGCGCATCTGCTGGCGCACCACGGCGGCCGCGAACAGACCGATCGGTACGTTGATGAAGAAAATCCACGGCCAGCTGTAGCTGTCGGTTATCCAGCCGCCGAGGATGGGCCCGGCAATCGGCGCCACCACCGTCACCATTGCCAGCAACGCCAGGGCCATCCCCCGTTTGGCAGGCGGGTAGACAGCAATCAGCAAGGTCTGGGTCATCGGGTACAACGGGCCGGCAACAACGCCCTGGAGCACGCGAAAGCCCACAAGCTCGGGCATCGACTGGGCGATACCACAGAGGAACGACGCCAGCACGAACAGCAAGGTGGCCCAGATGAACAGCTTGACCTCGCCAAAGCGGCGGCTCAGCCAGCCCGTCAGTGGCAGGGCAATGGCATTGCTTACCGCAAACGAGGTGATGACCCAGGTGCCCTGCTCGTAGCTCACCCCCAGATTGCCGGAAATGGTTGGCAACGCCACGTTGGCGATGGTGGTGTCAAGCACCTGCATGAAGGTTGCCAGCGACAACCCGATGGTGGTCAGCAGCAGGCTCGGCGGGGTGAACTGGGCGGATGCGCCGTTGCTCATCGCTGCGCCGTCTTGCCACTGGCGGCGCTGTTGTCATGGATCAGCTGGGCGATCAGACGATCGGCCTCGGCCAGTTGGCGGTCATACACCTGGGTGGTGTAGCTGGCCTGCTGCGGTGGCTGTTGGGCCAGGGCCGGGCCACTCTGGTCGTGCAGGTCGACCTCGACCACGGTGGACAGGCCGATGCGCAGCGGATGATCCTTGAGCTGCTCGGGGTTCAGGTGCACGCGCACCGGCACACGCTGGACGATCTTGATCCAGTTGCCCGTGGCGTTCTGCGCGGGCAGCAGAGCGAAGGCACTGCCGGTGCCCGCGCCCAGGCTGTCGACCGTGCCGCTGTACTTGACTTCGCTGCCGTACAGGTCTGCGGTGATCTCCACCGGCTGGCCGATACGCATGTCACGCAGTTGGGTTTCCTTGAAGTTGGCGTCGATCCAGACCTGGTCGAGCGGAATCACCGCCATGGTCGCGGTGCCTGGTTGCAGGCGCTGCCCCAATTGCACGGTGCGCTTGGCGACGTAGCCGGTCACCGGCGCCACCAACGTCGTGCGAGCGTTGTCCAGGTAGGCCTGGCGCAGGTCGGAAGCGGCCGCCATCACCTCCGGGTGCGACGACACCACGGTGTCGTCGATCAGCGCAGTGCTGGTGTTGAGTTGCTGGCGGGCGTTGTCCAGGGCGCTCTGCGCGGCGGTCAGGTCGTCGCGTGAGTGCGACAGTTCTTCTGCGGCGATCGCCCCGCTGTCAGCCAGGACCTTACGGCGGTCGTAGTTCTCGCGGGCCTTCTTCAGTTCGGCCTGGCGCGTCTGCACCTGAGCCTTGAGCGCATCGACGTTGCTGTACAAGCCGCGCACCTGGCGCACCGTGCGCGCAAGCTTGGCCTCGCTGGCCTGCAGGGCCACCTCGCTGTCACTGGGGTCGAAGCGCAACAGCACCTGGCCGGCATGCACCAGGTCGCCATCGTCGGCGCCGATGCTGGTGACGGTTCCCGTCACCAGCGGCGTGATCTCCACCACATTACCGTTGACGTAGGCATCGTCGGTGCTTTCGTGCCAGCGCCCGATCAACGTGTACCAGGCCCAGCCGGCAGCGCCGGCCAATATCAATACCAGCAGCAGGGCCAGCAGCCAGGTCTTGCGCTTGCGCGTGGCGTCGGGCGCTTCAGCGGGAGTGGGTGCATCCGAGGGTGTGGCCATGAGAGTACCTTTGAATCAAGTCGGATCAGGGGTGCGATCGCCGAAACGGGCAATCGTCAACGGGTCGCTGGCGGCCAAGAGAATCTTTGCCAGCAGCGTCTCGAGGGTCTTGAGCTCGCCGGCTTCGAGTGAACCGACCAGCTCGTTCATCGCCATTGCCCCGATCTCCGGCAGGCGGTCAGCCAAGCGTTGACCGTCTTCGGTCAGCACCAGCCGCACCTGGCGACGGTCGTCGGGGCAGCGGTTGCGCAGGATCAGGCCCTTCTGCTCGAGGCGGTCGAGCATGCGCGTCATCGAACCGCTGTCCAGCCCCAGGCAGCGGCACAGCTCGGCCGGGGTATCCACCTGGTACTGGGTCACGATGATCAGCACCTTGAACTGCGCAGCGGTAACGCCATCAGCTTCCAGGTGCCAGTCGAGAATGCGGTCCTTCAATAACGAGGCGCGGCCGAGCAACATGCCAATGGCGCAGGTCTGGAAATTTTCCGGGGTGAAATGGGCCATCGGCATCGCTCAACAAAGATGTTAGAAAATATTACTGCCTAGGCAGTTAATGTCAAAGCTTTTATTAGCAGGCTATCTAAGTCATTGTTCCGCCAGCCCTCTCGGTTGTCTCCATGCGCTTGCGCCGGAAAACCGACGAAAAAAATCGCAACTGATAGTCATTCGCCATTATCTCGGTTCTCGCGGAGCCCTTCTGGAAGGTAGAATGCGCAAAACCGGGAGCCGCAATGAACCAAGACCGCTTCACCCCCCTCGACGACGATGCCATCACCGATGCCGCTGCGCATTGGTGCATGCGCCTGCACGCCGAGGACTGCTCGGCCGACGAGCGTGAGGCGTTTGCTCAGTGGCTGGCCGCCGACACCCGGCATGCCGAGGAATACCAGGCGATGCTGGAGATCTGGCAGACCGCCGACATGCTGCCGCGTGCCGCCAACGTGATCGAACTGCCTGCGGCCAGACCCCGCCAACGCAACTGGCGCCCACTGGCTTCAGCCGCGGTGATCACCATGCTCGCCCTACCCCTGGCCGGCTGGATTGGCTGGGAGCAAGGCTGGCTACCCAATCGCTACCAGCATTTCGACAGCGACCAGCAGGTGCGTACAGTGCAATTGCACGACGGCAGCCAGGTCGAACTCAACCTGAACAGCGAGCTGCGCTACCTCAACTACAAGGACCGGCGCCAGGTCGACCTGATCCAGGGCGAAGCCTTCTTCAAGGTGACCCACGACAGCGAGCACCCCTTCATCGTGCGCGCCGGTCACGGCCAGACGCGGGTCACCGGCACGCAGTTCAACGTGTGGAAGTACGAAGACCAGGTCAAGGTGACGCTGGTCGAAGGCTCAGTGCTGGTTTCCAGCAATGGTGGCGAAGGCGGCTACCGCCTCGGCCCCGGCATGCAGGCCAGCTACCGCATCGGTGACTTCGAGCCGCAACTGGCACAGAGCGACGACTATGCCAACAGCCTGGCCTGGCGCAGCGGTCGCCTGGTACTCGACAACCTCAGCCTCTCCCAGGCATTGCCGGTGATCAACCGCTACCTGGACAAACCCCTGCTGCTGGCCGACAGCAGTGTCGGTAACATTCGCATCAGCGGCATCTACGACACCCGTGAGGTCAGCCGCCTGGTGGACAACCTGCCCAAGGTCCTGCCGATCTACCTGACCCGTAACGACAACGGCAGCACGGTCATCAATCGCATCCTGCCGTCCGCCGACAAAGGGTGATGTGCGCTGCCGAAATGACAGGCGTAAAAAAGGCGCCTCATCGAGGCGCCAAGACATTCACCTGCAACCAAAGGAGCGCAAGGCTTCTGAAGGTGAATGGGCTCAAGCTCAAAGAATCGACAACGGATACTCGACGATCACCCGCACCTCATCCAGGTCGGACTCGAACGCCGTCGCCCGGGTGGTCGCCTGGCGCACGCGCAGCGAGAGATCCTTGGCCACGCCGGTCTGCACCACGTACTTGACCTCGATGTCGCGCTCCCAGCGCTTCTGGTCGGTCAGCGGATCGCCATTGCCGTCGCGACGCATGTAGTAGGCGTTGGCGTTCGAGTAATCCGCATCACTGCCGCGCCCGTAACGGGTCATGAACGACAGCCCGGGAATCCCGTACCCGGCCATGTTCAGGTCATAGCGCAGCATCCATGAGCGCTCCTTGGGCGAGTTGAAATCGCTGTACTGGATGGAGTTGTCGAGAAAGATCGAGTCGGACTGGCGCAGATAATCGAAATCGTCGTCGCCATTGTTGCGTTGGTGGGTCAACGCGAGGGTGTGGGCGCCGTAACGCACACCCACCTTGGCGCTCCAGATGTCGTTGTCGAAGGTGCCCAGGCGTTTGCGCCCTTCGTCCTTGGCGTTGTAGAAGTTGAAGCCACCGATCAGCGCCAGCTCATCGCTCAACGGCCAGGTAACGCTGATACCGGCGTAGTACTGGTTCCACACATCCTTCAGGCGGCTGCCGAACAGGCTGACGCTGACCAGTTCGTTGACGGCATAGTCGCCGCCGCCATAGACGATCCATGGCGAGTCCACGGGCCCACCATAGAAGGTCGCGAAAGACTCGCGCATGTCGCTGGACATCGGCTGGCTCATGGCATGCAGGCGCCCGGCCTGCAAGCTCAGCCCCGCCAGGCTGGTGTTTTCGACGGTCACGCCGCGAAAGCTCTGCGGCAACAGGCGCGAATCCCCTGCCGCGACCACCGGGTTGGCCGGAAACACATCGCCCACCCGCAGCACCGTGTCGAACACCCGCACCTTGGCCGCGCCGCCAAGCTTGCTGTATTCGTCGCGCGCCTGGCCGTCACGATCCACCGGCAGTACATCGAACGAGCTGCGCCCACCGTTGCGTCCACCTCCGCTGTCGAGCTTGAGCCCGAGCATGGCAAAGGCATCGACCCCTACTCCCACGGTTCCCTCGGTGAAGCCGGACTCGAAGCGGGTGATGACGGCATGCGCCCAGGCTTCGGAATAACCATTGTCGGGCGCCTTGGCCCGGTTGTAGGTCGGCGCCACCCCGTCGCGGTTGTCACGGTTGAAGTAGAAGTTGCGGTTCAGCACGCTCAGGCGGCTGCCCTCTATGAACCCTTCCTTCGCAGCGTCCTCGGCCCACGCCGAAGGACCGGCCAGCGCCACCAGCGCGGCCAGGGAAAGTCCTGGTCGGTATCTCATGCGATGCTCCTTCGATAACGGCTGTTGTTCTTGTCAGGCCGTTGCGTAGGTGCGTTCGCGGCCAGCATCGATGCTCGCCGCAGGTGGATAACGGGAAGGTGATCGGCACATTACAATCGCGTCATGCGTGCGGACCTTTCACAACTGTAAGGCTGTCGTCATGCCCCTGTTGGCTGCTGCTCGCTAGCGTGATCCGGAAACCACAGCCCTTCCGGAGACACCCCATGAAACGACTGAGCACAGCGATCGCCCTGCTCCTGCTGGCCTTCGGCGTCCAGGCCACCGGCTTTTCCGCTCAGCGCAGCGAGCAGTTGCTGCAGGCCCACCAGCAAGCCGTGGCCGCCTACGCCATCAAGCGCGACAAACCCATGCCGCAGATCGTCGACTACCGCTACGGCATGCCACTGGATGTGGCGCGCCTGGTGCGCCAGTCGGGCGACCCGCGCACCTGCGAGGTGGTACCGCGCCTGATGACCTTCGAGGACAGCCAGGGCACCTTGCGTACCGTGCGTTATTCGGTGCAGTCCGAATGCATCAACAACAAGTGAAAACCCGACGCAGGCTCAATTGCCCGTCAAGGTCACGTCCACCAGGCGCATGCTGTCGCGTCCACTGCGCTTGGACTGATACAGCGCGGCATCGCTCTGTTCGATCAGCGCCGTGAGGCTGGCCGGCGGATGATCGAACAGGTTGGCACCGATGCTCAAGGTCACCGCCATCGGGGTGACGAAGGATTGTGCGGCGATGTCCTGGAAGCGCTCACGAAGTATCGCGCCCAGCACCTCGACTTCGTCGCGGCGCGCGTTGCCCAGCAGAATGACGAATTCATCGCCACCCAGTCGCGCGGCCAGGGCATTGGCCGGCAGCAGGCCGCGAATGGTTTCGCTCAGCGCCACCAGCAGCCGGTCACCGGCGGTGTGACCGTACAGGTCGTTGACCAGCTTGAAGTTGTCGATATCGATCAACAGCACGGCGCCAGGGCGCTCGTGGCTGGTCGCCCGCAGCAGCGCCGGTGCGCGCACTTCCAGGGCGCGGCGGTTGAACAACGCCGTGAGCGGATCACGCGCGGCCAAAAGCGCGATACGCTCCTCACGACGGTAGCGCTCGGTGCCAGTCATCGACAGGGCGATCAGCATGATCGCCATCGCCCCTTCGATCAGCGAGATCTGGATGATTTCCCCGCGAAAGGCCGCAAGGTCGATCAAGGTTCCCGGAATCACCACGGTCAGGGCCTTGATCACGTAGAACAGCCCGTGGATCAGCATCACGTAGCGCAGTTGCACCGCCCCCACACTCAGCGACACACCGTGCGGACGCAGCAGAAAACTGGCCCGCAGCGACACCAGGGCCACCAGCAGCGAATTGACCACCAGCATGATCTTGGACCACGACGGCCCTTCCGGCAGCAGCAGCAGGCTCACCCACAGCAGCACGACCAGCAGCCAGCCCCGTGACAATCGCACTTCGGTGAATCGGGCAACGCCCAGCAGGAAGCAGAAATGCGCGAACACCAGCAGACCGTTGGCGAACCAGATACCAATCAGCAGGAAGCCGTTCATGCGCAGCAGCGCGAGGGTGGAGCCAACGGTGATGGTGGCGAAACCGGCACTCCAGTAGAGCAACGACGACTCGCGCACACTGCGCCATTCGATCGTCAGGTAAAGCGCCGCCGCTGCCGCGAGGGCAACGGTCAGGGCCAGGAGGGTTGGGGGGTCGAGCGTCATTGACCGGCGTGCCTGTCTTGGAGTGCAAAAGCGGTGATTGTAAGCGCTCCCGGCAGGATTGCAGAGTGCCACCTCATCGGATTACTGCCCGGAAAGGAAGGTGACCAGTTGCCTGGCATGGGAGCTGAGACCTTCCCAACTGCGAAAACAGATGCGCAGCTCAAGGGTGGCCCAACGCTCCTCCAGTGCCACCCGGCGCACTGCGAGCTCCTGCTCGGCACGCACGGCAGCGATCTGCGGGACAATCGCCAGCCCGGCACGCTGGGCGACCAACTGGGCAATGGCCTCGAAACTGGGCGCACGCACGCGGATCTTCAGCGGCATGGCCAGGTTCATCGCCAACTCCTCGACGAATCGCTGCATGGCGCGCTCTGCCGGCAGGCAGACGAAGGCATGATCCAGCGCATCGATCAGCCGCAATTGCTCACGCCCGGCCAGCTCGTGATCGGCGGGCACCAACAGCACCAGGCGCTCGGTGCGAAACGGCAGCGATACCAGGCCATCGTTGACCAGGTTGCCGTCGAACACGCCGATCTCGCACTCCCCGGCCAGCACCACGCGCAGTACATCGACACTCTTGTGCTCGACCAGCAGCAGGTCGACTTCGGGGTAGTCGGCCAGGAAAGGCCCGAGTACCGCTGGCAGCAAGGTGCTGTTGGTGACCGTCGAAGCCGCCAGGCGCAAGTTGATGCGCCGCTGGCCCGCCAGCTCCTTGAGCGTGTCCTGCAGTTTCTGCGCCTCGCCCAGCACCCCACGGGCCGACTCCAGCACCAGCCGCCCGGCAGGGGTCAACTGCATACCGTCGGCCTTGCGGGTGAACAGGGTCAGACCGCTACGCTCCTCGAACAGGCGCAAGCGCGTGCTTGCCGCCGACACCGCCACCGGAAAACCGGCTGCGGCCTTGCTCAGGCTACCGGTCGCAGCGATGGCAGCCAGCAAGCGCAGGTCTTGAAGATCGAAGTGCATGGGGTTTCTCCAAAAGCGAACGCCATGTTCCAGAAAAAGCGATTCTAGCTTTCGGGCCTTCTATCCAGAATAAGCCTCTGACTTATTTTGTTGCGGATTCAGCATGAACAGCCTGCGTACCTCTCTTGAACGACACCTGCAAAACGGCAGCCTCTATGCAGTCCTGGCCGCCCTGGGTTTCAGCTTCAAAGCGATCTTCGTCAAGCTTGCCTACGCTGCGGGGCCTGTGGATGCAGTGACCTTGCTGGCGCTGCGCATGGGCCTGTCGCTGCCGCTGTTCGCCTGGCTGGTGTGGGCCAGCCGTCGCCCGGCGAGCATCCCGCTGACCCTGGGCGACGGGTTTCGCGTGGCAGTGCTCGGCCTGTTAGGCTACTACCTGTCGAGCCTGTTCGATTTCTATGGTTTGCAGTTCATCAGCGCGGGGCTGGAGCGCCTGATCCTGTTCACCTACCCGACCCTGGTGCTGGTATTCCAGGCCATCGCGATGCGTGAGCGCCCTACCCCGCGCACCCTGCTGGCGATGGGCTTGTGCTACCTGGGGCTGGGCATCGCCTTCGTGCACGACCTGGGTGCCGCCGGCGGCGGGCACGCAGTGCTGGTGGGGTCGCTGTGGGTGTTCGCCAGCGCAGTGACCTACGCGCTGTATTACTCCGGTACCGGGATGATGCTCAAGCGCATGGGCTCGATGCGCATGGCCGGGCTGTGTGGTTCGGCATCGTCGCTGATGGTGCTGGCGCACTACTTGCTGGTGGCGGATGTCACCCAGTTGACGCAATTGCCCGCTGCGGTGTGGGCCAATGCGGCGATGATGGCGCTGTTTTCCACGGTATTGCCGATCTACTGGGTAGCCCTGGCGATCCAGCGCCTGGGGCCGACGCACACTGCGGCGGTCGGCAACCTGGGGCCGGTGCTGACCATGCTGGCGTCCTGGGCCATCCTCAGCGAGGCGATCTCGGGGTATCAGATTGCCGGGCTGGTGCTGGTGTTGCTGGGGGTATCGCGGCTCAAGCCGGCCAAACCCAAGGTGGCCGAGGTGCAGAAGGCTGTCGCCTGAGTCGGGTGATGGCGATTGCTTTACCGGCTAGATACAGTAGAGCCCTCAGGGCAAGGGAGCCCGTGAAAAAGCCACACGAACACCAGGAGGATCTCTAAGTGCATAAATCGGCGTCCTGCATTACTTGCGTCACATGCCCATTCCTAGATAAACCAAGCCCGGCCAAGCACTGAGCCCTTCTCGTATGACAAACACCACAGCACGGAGCACCTGATGGAAGTCTCAAGAACGTCCCTTCTAATGAAACGCATAGGGGCGTACATCATCGATTACGGAGCAATCGTCCTGCTCGGCCTCGGGCTTGCTAATCAAGAGACCCTATTGTTCGCAGGGCTTGAACTGGTCTTCGTCCATATATTCCTATATCCCCTGTGCGAGTGGCTTTTCAAAGGTAGAACACCAGGAAAGTACGTCTTTGGACTGACCGTCATCAACGGAGCAGGCGGGCCGCCAACGCTTGTTCAAGCTCTGATCCGAGGGTTCATGAGACACATTGACGTACCTCTGGGGATCATAACGATCTTCATCTATACGCAGTCCGCAAGGTGCCAGCGGGTCGGTGACATGCTCTCTAGAACCTATGTCATACCGTCCAAGGATCTAGCCCAGCTCCGTGCGACGATACAGGCACCAAGCCTCTGAACAACAGGTCACCCCAAGCCCGGCCGAGCGCTGGGCTCCTTTTGCACGCAAGGACCAATGGATGCCAACAACCACTCAGGGACGAGTTGCCCTACTACGCCAGGTTGCTGGTATCAGAAGGATGCCGAAGTAGGAAAGCTCGGACAGGTCGAAAGTGACGATGGAGAGTACGGCCTTCCCATGGATCACTCTGAACTTGAAATTTTGGGGTATTACGAGTATTGGTGGCGGCTTCAAAAAGTAAGGAAGCTCAATTCAATGTCTTGCATGAAATGCCTCTGCCTTGGCGCTCTCGCAGTCGCAACTCTCTCGGGATGCGTTACCGCGCCCACTTGGGTTAACAGGGGCCCAGTGGATCTAGACGCCTGGAACGGTCAGATGAATTGCTATACCGATGCCAATATCATCGACGGCAAACGGGTGGAAGGTACGATCTGCGCCACTGATGAATCTGGTTTCTTCGGAGGCGGCGAGCCGGAGGTCTTTTTCGGGCCTTGGAATCGCAAATTCATGAAAGAGTATGCGAGCGCAACAACTTCTGGTGTAGCTAAGGACTGGGAGGGCAAAAAGGTGCTCTTGCAATGCGCCCCCACGCTCGCGAATGATAACAAAACAGTTACGAAGCGCTTTTGCAAAGTTACAGTTAACGATCAGTTGCTGGTTAGCGCGACCGTCAAGTACGTGCAGTAAAAACTAGGCCTCTCGGGCCTGACCACACTCAGCCCGGCCGGAGAGGCTCGCTTGATCGCCTCCCAGTCGGGTTGCTTCGTAGTCATTGGAACATCCTGAACCTCGAAATCGTGGCCGGTAACCGGTATTGGTAAGGATGCTAGGTTGATGGTCGCTGAATGCCCTCCGCTGATGTGGGAGCCGGAGGGCGCGCAGAAGCACTTTGTGCGAGTAATGCCAGCGTTATGGCAACATCACCTCTGGACCCCGCGATCTAAATCGAACCGGTCCAGCTCCATCACCTTCACCCAGGCCGCCACGAAGTCCTTGACGAATTTCTCCTCGGCATCGCTGCTGCCGTACACCTCGCTCAACGCCCGCAACTGGGCGTGAGAACCAAACACCAGGTCGACCCGGGTGCCAGTCCATTTCACCTGCCCGGTCTTGCGATCACGGCCTTCGAAGGTCTCGTTGTCGGCCGAGGTCGGCTTCCATTCCACGCCCATATCCAGCAGGTTGCGGAAGAAATCGTTGCTCAAGGTGCCAGGCTTGTCGGTGAACACCCCATGCTGGCTGCCGCCATGGTTGGCGCCCAACACCCGCAGGCCGCCGACCAGCACGGTCAGTTCCGGCGCGGTGAGGGTCAGCAACTGGGCCTTGTCCAGCAGCAGCTTCTCGGCCTTGACGCTGTACCTGGCCTTGGTGAAGTTGCGCAGGCCGTCGGCCAGCGGCTCCAGCACGGCGAACGACTCGATATCCGTCTGCGCCTGGGAGGCGTCGGTACGACCCGGCCGGAACGGCACGCTGACCGTGTGCCCAGCGTCCTTGGCAGCCTTCTCGACCGCAGCGGAGCCAGCCAGCACGATCAGGTCGGCCAGCGAAATCTTCTTGCCGCCGCTGTTGAACTCGCCCTGGATGTTCTCCAGCGCCTTGAGCACCTTGTCCAACTGCTGAGGCTGGTTGGCGGCCCAGGAACGCTGAGGCTCCAGGCGCAGACGCCCGCCGTTGGCGCCCCCGCGCTTGTCCGAGCCACGGAAGGTCGAGGCTGCCGCCCAGGCGGTGGACACCAGTTCGGCAACGCTCAGACCCGAGGCCAGCACCTTGGCCTTGAGCGCCGCGATGTCCTGCTCGCCGACCAGCGGGTGATCGACCTTGGGGATCGGGTCCTGCCAGAGCAGTTCTTCCTGTGGGTTTTCCGGGCCCAGATAACGGGCCAGCGGCCCCATGTCACGGTGGATCAGCTTGTACCAGGCACGGGCGAAGGCGTCGGCCAGTTGCTCGGGATGCTCCTTGAAACGCCGGGCGATCGGCTCGTAGATCGGGTCGAAGCGCAAGGCCAGGTCGGAGGTGAGCATCATCGGTGAATGGCGCTTGGTCGGGTCGTGGGCATCGGGCACGCTGTTGGCACCCTCGCCGTCCTTGGGACGCCATTGGTGGGCGCCCGCCGGGCTCTTGGTCAGTTCCCACTCGAAGTTGAACAGGTTGTTCAGGTATTCGTTGCTCCAGCGGGTCGGGGTCGAGGTCCAGGTCACTTCCAGGCCGCTGGTGATGGTATCGCCACCCTTGCCGCTGCCGAGCTTGTTGGCCCAGCCCAGCCCTTGCAGCTCGAGCCCGGCGGCTTCAGGTTCGGGGCCGACGTTGTCCGCAGGGCCTGCACCGTGGGTCTTGCCGAAGGCGTGGCCGCCGGCAATCAGGGCCACGGTCTCTTCATCATTCATCGCCATGCGGCCGAAGGTCTCGCGAATATCCTTGCCCGAAGCGACCGGGTCAGGATTGCCCTCCGGGCCTTCGGGGTTCACGTAGATCAGGCCCATCTGCACGGCAGCCAGCGGGTTCTCCAGATTGCGTCCCGCAGGCTCGGTGCGGCTTTGCTCCTGCGCATGCTTGCCAGGCTCGGCCACCAGATCACCCTTGCCAGGTGGCTGGGCCTTGCCGTAGCGGGTGTCGCCACCCAGCCAGACCTTCTCCGAGCCCCAGTACACATCTTCGTCCGGCTCCCAGACATCGGCGCGACCACCGGAGAAGCCGAAGGTCTTGAAGCCCATCGACTCCAACGCAACGTTGCCGGTGAGCACGATCAGGTCGGCCCAGGAAATCTTGTTGCCGTATTTCTGCTTGATCGGCCACAGCAGCCGCCGGGCCTTATCCAGGCTGACGTTGTCCGGCCAGCTGTTGAGCGGGGCGAAGCGCTGCTGGCCGGAGCCCGCGCCACCACGGCCGTCGGCGATGCGATAGGTGCCTGCGCTGTGCCAGGCCATGCGGATGAACAACGGTCCATAGTGGCCGAAGTCCGCAGGCCACCAATCCTGGGAGTCGGTCATCAGCGCTGTGAGGTCTTTTTTCAGGGCTTGGAAATCAAGGCTCTTGAACGCCTTGGCATAGTCGAATGCCGGGTCCATCGGATCGGACTGGCTGCCATGCTGGTGGAGAATCCTGAGGTTGAGCTGGTCGGGCCACCAGTCACGGTTGGTGGTGCCGCCGCCTGCGGTTTGATGGAACGGGCATTTCGATTCGTTCGACATCTGCGGGTACCTTATGGGTCGGTTGTCCAGATTTCCGGTCTATGCCAGGTGTTCTGCAGCCCGAGCCGCAAGGCTCGGGCCTTCTCTTCATCAGGTGGTGGTCGGTCTTTTGCCGACGCGGGGCCGCGGCGCTGCACGCGCAAATCGGGAGGCCACGGGAAAGACTAGCCCAGCATGGGCAGAGGTCTAATAGAGCGACTATTGAAAGGCGATAGGCTGGGTCTGTCAGGCCGGGCTTTGGCAGCGCCGCCCATCGACATCGTCGATAGCGACCATGAATATCTTCAAGTTCCACCGCGAGAACCGGAGGCGGAAGATGGCTTCATTGAACCTTCGATGAGGCAACGATCATGGCATCGATCAGCAAAGGCGGCATGCTTGCCGCGATCCTGGCCCTGCTGGCCGCCCTGGGTGGCTGTGCCGCCTCGGCCACCTCGCAGGTGGCGCAACCCTACGGCCACTTCTATTCGGCCACCGAGCTGTCCAGCGTGTCGCTGACACCGGGCCAGCATGTCGCCGTGCTGTTGGGCCGCAATGCCTGCGCCACCCTGGACTACCTGCAGCGCCATCGCGAAGCCCCGCCTTCAGTGCCTGGCGCCTCGCGTGCCGTGCAAGTGGCCACGCTCAACGGTGGCAGCCAGGCCTACAGCTGGCTGGCCCAGTCGCTGGCACAGACCTTCGCCGAGGTCACCTTCTACGACGATCTGGATACCCTGCTCGCCGACCACCCCGACGTGATCGTGCTGCTCGATGCCCAGAGCCGCCTCGCCAGCGCCACCAGCCCAGACATCGAAACCCAGGTGGTCGCACGCTTCTACGATGACCAACTGACCTACATCGGCCGCGCCGAAGGTCAGGCCCGTGAAGCGTTGCCCAGTGACATGACGAATCTTGCCCACCAGTTGCAGGTCGAGCAGAACGTGCAGGCCGATGCCCTGCGCAGCTTCGACGCCTCGCTCAAGGCGATGGTCAACGGCTGACGGTCACTTGCGCCGCTGCATCCAGGCGGCGCCAAGGCCGCTCAAGCAGATGATGGCGATGCCCACGATGCTGGTGGTGTCCGGCACCTGGCCGAACACCACCAGGCCCAGCACCCCCGCAAAGACGATCTGGCAGTAACTGAACGGCGCCAGCAGCGCCGGCGCTGCGTGGCGGAAGGCCTTGGTCAGCAGCAGGTGAGCAGTCATGCCGCAACCGCCGAGCGCGAGCATCAGCAGCACGTGCTGCCATTGCGGCGTCTGCCAGAAGAACGGCACCAGCACACTCATGATCAGGGTGTTGCACAGCCCTGCGTAGAAATTGCTGGTGGTTGGGCTGTCGTGGGCGGCCAGAATCCGCGTCAGCAGCTGATAGAAGCAGAAGCCCAGGGCAGAACCGAAGGGAAACAGGATCGCCGGGGTGAACATCGCCCCGCCCGGATGCACCACCACCAGCACCCCGATGAAGCCCATCACCACCGCCAGCCACTGGCCCGGCGTGACCCGCTCCTTGAGCAGCGGAGCCGACAGCGCAGTGACCAGCACCGGGGCGAGAAAGTTGACCGACGTGGCCTCGGCCAGCGGCAAGTACTGAAGCCCCGCCGTGAACAGCAGGCTGGTGCTGAGCAGGCTCAAGGCACGCAAGGTCTGCAGCAACGGGCGTCGGGTGCGCAGCACGCTCAGCCCAGCCTGGGGCATGAAGATGCCGGCCATCAGCAGCGTATGCACCACATAGCGGGCCCAGACCACCATGATCACCGGGTAGATCCCACCGAGGAACTTCGACAGCCCGTCGTGGCTGGCGAACAGGAACGTCGCGGCCACCACCAGGGCGATGCCGCGCAAGGGGTGGTTGACGCCGGACAGCGGGGTACGGGTGGTCATGCGGATCTCTGGGTGAGGCGAACCCTGCGAGTTTAGAAGAGATGGGGCGTCGGGTGGCAAGTGTTTTTGCCAGCCCGTCAATCCCTGACAATCTGCTTCAAGCGCTCGCTGGCCGGTGCCGGTCGTCCATAGAAGTAGCCCTGGAAGTGCGAACACCCTTCTGCGGCCAGACGCTCCATCTGCTCGACCGACTCCACGCCCTCGGCCGTGGTCTTGATCATCAGGCTGTTGGACAGCTCGGTAATCGCGCGGATGATCGACATCGCCTCGCGGCTGTCGCACATGTCGTGGACGAAAGACTTGTCGATCTTGATCCGGTCGAACGGGAACGAGCGCAGGTAACCCAGCGACGAATAACCTGTGCCGAAATCATCCAGCGAGATCGACACGCCCAGGTCTTTCAGCTCCCGCAGGATGCGCACGTTCTCCTCGCTGTTGCCCAGCAGCACCGACTCGGTGATCTCCAGCTCCAGGCGCTGCGGGTCAAGCCCTGAGTCCGACAGTGCCAGGGAAACGGTATGCACCAGCCCGGTATTCTTGAACTGCACCGGCGACAGGTTGACCGACACCACCTCCTGCCCTTCCCAGGTTGCCGCCTCCTGGCAGGCGAGGTTCAGCACGCGGGCACCAATCTCGTGGATCAGCCCGGTTTCCTCGGCGATGGGGATGAAGTCCATGGGCATGATCATGCCACGACTGGGGTGTTCCCAGCGCAGCAGCGCCTCGTAGCCGGTGACGCTGTTGCTCTGCTGGTCCACCACCGGCTGGTAGTGCAATTGCAGTTGCCCCAGGTGCAGGGCCGTGCGCAGGTCGGTCTCCACCAGGCGGCGCTGGCGTGCGGCAACGTCAAGTTCGACATGGAAGCATTCGTAGCGGTTGCGGCCATTGCGCTTGGCTTCGTACAGGGCCATGTCGGCGTAACCCAGCAGCAGCTCGGCGTTGTCCTGGTCCTCAGGCGCAAAGGCAATGCCGATGCTTACGCCGACAGTGAACTGGTGCCCTTCGATCTGGAATGGCGGGCAGATCGCATCGATCAGGCGCCGGGCGGTATTGCAGGCCGCCTCGCGGTTGTCCAGCCCGGCTAGAACCACGGCGAACTCATCGCCGCCTAGCCGGGCCAGGGTGTCGTGCTCGCGCAGCTCTCGACGCAGGCGCTTGCCCAGGGCACGCAGCAGTTTATCGCCGAAGGCATGGCCGAGGGAGTCGTTGATGTTCTTGAAGTTGTCCAGGTCCAGGCACAAGGTGGCGGTCAGCTTGCCACTGTCCTCTCCGCGCGCCAGCGCCTGCTTGAGACGCTCGTGGAACAGCGTGCGATTGGGCAGGCCGGTCAGTGCATCGTGATGGGCCATGTGGTGGATCTGCGCGTGGGCTGCCAGCTCCTCAGTGGCGTCCTCGGCGATGAACAGCACGTAATCGGCCTGGTTGTCGCGGTTCTGGCTGAGCAGCGCGCGGCTGCGCAAGGTGCGGGCACCTGCGAGGGTTTCGACACGGGTTTCAGCGGCGTAGCCCTTGGCACTGCGTGCGCCGCGCGCCAACTGCTGCTCGAGAAACTCGGCGGCAGCCGGCACCACGCACTCGGCGGGCAGCGTACCGATCAGGCTCGCCCCCTGGCCACCAAACAAACGCTCGGCCTGCTGGTTGGCCAACAGGATGCGCTGGCTGGCCAGGTCCTGGACGATGACACAGGCCGGAATATTGGCGATCACCGAATCGAGAAACTGCGACAGGGTGCTCATCTCCTGGCTGTACTGCTCGGCCAGTTCCTTGGCCTGCAGAAGCTCCAGCTCGTAGCGGCGACGCTCGGAGATGTCACGGGTCACCTTGGCGAAACCGATCAGTTGGCCGCTGTCCTCGTCATGGATGGCCTCGATCACCACGCTGGTCCAGAAATGCGAGCCGTCCTTGCGCTGACGGACACCTTCGGCCTGGAAGCGCCCTTCCCGCCGTGCCGTCTCCAGCCCATGCTCGGGCAGGCCGCGGACGCGGTCTTCGTGGGTGTAGAACACCGAGAAATGCTGGCCGACGATCTCATCGGCCCTGTAGCCCTTGGCTCGCTCGGCACCGGCGTTCCAGTTGATCACATGACCGGCGCTGTCGAGCATGTAGATGGCATAGTCACGCACGCCCTGCACCAGCAGGCGGAAATGTCGCTCCTGCTCGCGTTGGGCCATCTGTGCATGGTACTGCTCGGTGCAGTCACGGGTGATCTTGGCGAATCCTACCAGTTGCCCGTCGTCGTCATGCACCGCCTCGATCACCACATGGGCGCGCAGCAGGCTGCCATCCTTGCGCAGGCGCCAGCCATGCTCCTCGAAACGACCGCTGCGGCGTGCCTGCTCGAGGTTGGCTTGCGGCAGTCCGGCAGCGCGGTCCGCCTCGCTGTAGAACAGCGAGTAGTGCTGCCCGACGATCTCGCTGGCCTCATAGCCCTTGGCGCGCTGCGCCCCCGGGTTCCAGTTGGCGACAATCCCCTCCGGGGTCAGCAGGTAGATGGCATAGTCCACCACACTCTGGATCAACAACCGGTACATGACGTCGGGGCTCGCGACTAGCGACATGGCATTCTTCCTGAACCTGCGGGGCCGTTTTTCAAGATACTGGCATTATGCCGCTGAGCGACAGGATTTTGTGAAGTGGTTCACAAAAATTCGCGCGTGCGGCACTTCAGTGGCGCACCGCCATGACGCGCCAGGAATGCAGTTGCGGATCATCTTCCAGCGCGATCACCTGCACGGCGCGCGGCAACTCGGCAACGATGCGGGTGCAAAAAGCCATGGACACTTCATCCTGCCGAAAGCAGCGCAGCAGCCAGTCGTGGGCGCCACTGCAAAGCACCTGGGACGCTACCGCCCGGCCGATGCCCTGGCGACGGTAGCGCTTGAGGATGAACAGGTCGGCCAGTTCCAGGGCCTCGACGCCTGGCAGCTCGCTGCGCTCGACCAGCACGAAACCGGCGATGAAACCGTCGACCAGCACCAGGCTGGCGCACCACCCGGGCGATTGCCAGTAGCGCGCCATATGCGCCTCATGCAGGTAGAAACGCCCGTCCGCCTCGACGTCCTCCTGCTCCCAGTCGGAGGACTCGTAGGCATAGAACTGGTACAGATTGCGGATGACGTCGGCGTGTTCAGCGCCGGTTGGGAACAGCTCGAGTGTCGGCGCTGACATGGGGCGGACTCGCTGAAGGCAGGAGCGCCAATTCTACCCGCCCAGACAGGTTTTTCCAGGGATCGGCACCTCGATCCAAGTCCGTGGCGCCTGTCCTTGCGACAGGCGCCAGGCAAGGCTCATTTCTCTTCCAGCACGGCCCTGCCCTTCACTGCCCGCGGCCCGCGCCAGGCCCAGAACAACAGGCCGGGGAACGGCGCCCAAACCACGAACACGACCCACAACATCTTGCGCTCGGCACGGCGCTCGCTGCCGATGATGTGCCATATCGCCCAGATCTGCAGAAGAATCACCAGCACTGCGACGAGGATCCAGACCGTTCCGATTTCCATGAGCGTTCTCCTGTGAGCATGTACTGCATTTGTTCACGCCAGGCGCCAAGGGTTCATTCCAATCCGCCTACCGCCAGTGCCAGGGCTCGCGGCATTATCCGGCCAGTGATTGTCTTTCCCCGCAACTCCCAGCACACTTCCTGCGCCCTCGAAGGAAACGGAGTCCGCTGTGCCCACGCCTCGCCAGTTCAGCAAGAAGACTAGCACCAGTAACATGTTGCGGCTCAAATCCGGCGCCAGCGACGAACAGGTGCCGTACCGCGTCGACTTCGTTCTGCTCGAGCATTTTTCCATGGCCAGTTTCACCGTGGCGATGGACGTGCTGGTCACCGCCAACCTGCTGCGAGCCGAGAGTTTCCGCTTCACTCCGCTGTCACTCGAAGGTGACCGGGTGCTCAGTGACCTGGGCCTGGAACTGGTGGCCAGCGAGCTGGACCCGCGCAAGCTCAAGGAGCCCGACCTCCTGGTCATCTGCGCCGGCCTGCGCACCCCGCTCAAATATCCCGAACTCGACCGCCTGCTGGGCGACTGCGCGGCCCACGGCATGGCCCTGGGGGGCTTGTGGAGCGGTGCATGGTTCCTCGGCCGCGCCGGGGTGCTGGGCGACTACGGTTGCAGCATCCACCCCGAACAGCGCGCCAGCCTCGCCGAACGCAGCCCGCAGACGCGCATCACGCCGGCCAGCTTCACCCTCGATCGCGATCGCCTGACCGCCGCCAGCCCCAATGGCGCCATGGAACTGATGCTGGGCCTGGTACGCCGGCTGTATGGCGATGCCTTGGCCGAAGGTGTCGAAGAGATCCTGTCGTTCTCAGGTGCCCGTTATCGCCAGGTCGGGCCCGGGGCGAAGAAGTCCATGAGCCTGCAACTGCGCACCATTGTCGAGCTGATGGAAAACAACCTGGAGGAGACCCTCAGCCTCGATCAGCTGGCCGCCTACAGCGGCCGCTCGCGTCGGCAGATCGACCGCTTGTTCCAGGCCCAGCTCGGCACCTCGCCGCGGCGCTACTACATGGAGCTGCGCATCACCAAGAGCCGGCGGCTGCTGCAGTACTCGGACCTGTCGGTAATGGAAGTGGCGGTGGCGTGCGGGTTCGTTTCGGTGTCGCACTTCAGCAAGTGCTACGCAGCGTATTTCGGCTAC
Source organism: Pseudomonas sp. RW3S2 (assembly GCF_014268955.1). Taxonomy (NCBI): domain Bacteria; kingdom Pseudomonadati; phylum Pseudomonadota; class Gammaproteobacteria; order Pseudomonadales; family Pseudomonadaceae; genus Pseudomonas; species Pseudomonas sp. RW3S2. The sequence continues at coordinate 263,733 of NZ_JABWRM010000007.1, forward strand.
CCGCCCTCACGCGAGCAGCGGCTCGGCGAGTGATGCGGCGCCTGGCGATCAGGCGCGGATGTAGCTGAGCACGGCCTCGCAGATCATCTGCTTGTGCCGCAGCTTGATCGCCTCGTCCGCCAGGTCGATCTGGAAGATTTCGCCGAAGGTGTGCCGGTTCGAGACCCGATAGAAGCAGAACGAACTCATCAGCATATGCAGGTCGATGACCTCGATGCCCGCACGGAACATGCCTTCCTCGACCCCGCGCTGCAGGGTGCGCGCCAGTGACTCGAGCACCAGGCTGCTCATTTCGCGGATCACCGGCGCCTGCTTGACGAACTCACCGTAATGGATGTTTTCGGTACAGACGATGCGTACGAAGTCGACATTGTGGTCGTGGTGATCGAAAGTGAACTCCACCAGCCGGCGGATCGCCTGCTCGACCGGCAACGACTCCAGGTCCAGGCTGTGCTCGGTCTTGCGGATGTCGCCATAGAGCTTGACCAGGCATTCCAGGTACAGCTGTTCCTTGCTGCCGAAGTAGTAGTAGATCATGCGCTTGGAGGTGGCGGTGCGTTCGGCGATCGCATCGACCCGCGCGCCAGCCAGGCCTTGCTGGACGAATTCGTGGATCGCAGCCTGGAGGATGTCCTCGCGGGTTTTCTCCGGGTTGTTCTTGCGCGACTTGCGCGCCCCGGCCTCGGACTGACCGAGGCTGACTTGCGGATCACTCATACCGACTCACAGGCTGTTGTTTGGAATGTGCGGGGATTATCCGTGAGCCGGGCGGTGCAGGGAAGCGCAAGGGTGGATGTGGAACGTGCTAGCTGCCCGGGCTCGCGCGCAGCTTGGCCATCGCCGCCAGGCGCACGGCCACGTTCGCCGCGCCATACCCCGCGTAGTCCCCCTTGCGCTGGAGGATCTCGAAGAAGAAACGCCCCTCGAACGGCTCGGTGTACACATGGAACAGCTCGCCGCCCTGCGCATCGCGGTCGTACAGCACGTTGTAGTACGCAAGCTCGCTGAGGAACTCATCGTCGAACTCGAAGCGTGCCGCCAGATCGTCGTAGTAGTTCAACGGGATCTCCAGCAACGGCACGCCAGCCTCCTTGGCCCGCGTGACCTCGGCAAAGATGTCGGCACAGTCGAAGGCGATATGGTGCACGCCCGAACCACGGTAGCTCGACAGGGCGTGGGCGATGGCAGTGTTGCGGTTCTCGGAGATGTTCAGCGGCAGGCGCAACGTTGCGCACGGACTGCGCAGGGCGCGGCTCTTGACCAGGCCATAAGGGTCAGGCAGCACCACTTCGTCGTCGGCGGTGAAGTCGAACAGGCTCTTGTAGAACAGCACCCAACTGTCCAGACCCTCGGCCGGCAAGGCCAAGGCCATGTGGTCGATGCGCTGCAGCCCGCCATCGGTAGAAGCCGACGGATCAAGGCAGAAGTCGCTGTCGTAGATGCTCTGCCCTGCCCCGGCCCGCTCCACCAGGTAGATCAGGCTGCCATCCGGCGCGCGCACCGCCGGGACTTCCCGCTCGTTGGGGCCGACCAGACCACGGAATGGCTGACCGCGATAGGCCACGGCCCGTTGCAGCGCGGCCTGGGCGTCATCCACACGCAAGGCTGCAGCGCACAGCGATGGACCATGGGCCTCGAAGAAGTTGTGGGCAAAGGAATAGGGTTCGGCGTTGAGCACGATATTGATATCTCCCTGGCGCAGCAGCCTGACCGCCTTGCTGCGGTGCCGCCCAGCCTCGGCGAACCCCAGGCGCTTCAACCACCCACCCAGCCGCGCACCGACCGCGTCATCCACGGCGAACTCGACGAACTCCACCCCGTCATAGCGGCTCGCCGCAGGCGGTGTGAACAGCACGCCGGGTTCCACCGCGACCGACTGCTCGGCCAGGCGCACACGGGCCTTTTCCTCCAGGTACAGCAACGAGCGCAGGCCATCGGCGGCATTCTGACGCGAAGGCGCGGCGCGAAAACCATCGTTGAAGACTTCCAGCGACAGTGGGCCGCGATACCCACTGGCGATGATCGGCGCCAGGAAACCTGCGAGGTCCATCTCACCCTGGCCGGGGAAGCAGCGAAAATGCCGGCTCCACTCCAGCACATCCATGGCCAGGATCGGCGCATCGGCCATCTGCACGAAGAAAATCTTCTCGCCGGGAATATCGCGGATCCCACGGGGATCCCCCTTGAGCGAAAGCGTGTGGAAGCTGTCGAGAATCACCCCCAGCGCCGGATGATCAGCCTCACGCACCAGGTGCCACACCTGCTGCCAAGTGTTGACGTGACGCCCCCAGGCCAACGCTTCGTAACCGATGCGCAGGCCTCGGTCACCGGCATGCTTGGCCAACAGGCGCAGGTCATCGACCAGCAGTTGCTCATCGCCCAGCGCATCGGGCTGCACATTGCTGCACACCAGCACCAGGTCGGTGCCCAGCTCTTGCATCAGGTCGAACTTGCGCGCCGCGCGATCGAGGTTCTTGTGCAGACGATCACGGCGGCAGCCCTCGAAGTCGCGAAACGGCTGGAACAACGTGATGGCCAGCCCCAGGTCCGCACACCGCTGACGAATCTCACGCGGGGCGCCGGCGTAATGGAGCAGGTCGTTCTCGAAGATCTCGACGCCATCAAAGCCTGCGGCGGCGATGGCCTCGAGCTTTTCGGGCAGGGTACCGCTGAGTGAGACGGTGGCGATCGAACGCTGCATGTGGAGTTCCTTGTTGTTTGTACAGGGGCAGGTTCGTCTGACCTGTGAACCTGCTTGTTCTCGACGATGGCAGGATCGATTATTCGCAGGTAAAGTCGTGGCGGCAATGCACTTTGTACGAAATGGTTAGTTTGTGTTCGATAACCGAACAGAAGCCAGCAAGACGAATTGATTCAGCGCAGATCCCTGGACGACCATGGATTCAGTCGCCGCCATCCGGGCTCATGCCTGCCCGAGTGCGACCGCCATCCGACAACCAACAAGAACAACGGAGACACCATGGCCCACTCTTCACAGGCCAAGAAAGCCACCGCCAGCGGGTGGATCGGCTCGGCCCTCGAGTACTACGACTTCTTCATCTATGCCCAGGCGGCAGCGCTGATCTTCCCGCAGATCTTCTTCCCGTCCAGCGACCCGAAGATGGCCATCATCGCCTCCCTGGCCACCTATGGCGTCGGCTACCTGGCCCGTCCGGTCGGCGCCTTCGTGCTCGGTCATTGGGGCGACACGCGAGGACGCAAGAACGTGCTGCTGCTGTGCATGTTCCTGATGGGCATCTCGACCATGGCGGTAGGCCTGCTGCCCACCTACCACGACATCGGCCTCCTCGCCCCTGCCTTGCTGGTGGTCCTGCGCCTGGTCCAAGGCTTCGCCGTGGCCGGAGAGATCTCCGGCGCCAGTTCCATGATCATGGAGCACGCGCCCTTCGGGCGTCGCGGCTACTACGCCAGCTACACACTGCAAGGCGTGCAGGCCGGCCAGGTGATGGCCGCCGCGGTGTTCCTGCCACTGGCCTACTTCATGCCCAGCGAAGCGTTCAACGAATGGGGCTGGCGTATTCCGTTCCTGATGAGCGCGGTGGTGCTGATCGCAGGCTTCATCATCCGCAAGGAGGTGCATGAAACCCCGGCATTCGTTCAGGAAGAAAAACAGGACAAGGTGGCCAAGTCGCCGATCGGCGAAGCGTTCCGCCACAGCTGGAAACACATGGTGCTGGTGATGTTCATGGCACTGATGAACGTGATCCCGGTGGTCGCCACCATCTTCGGCGCGGCCTATGCGGTACAGCCGGCCTACGGCATCGGCTTCGACAAGAGCGTGTACCTGTGGATCCCGGTGGTGGGCAATATCGTCGCGGTGCTGGTGATTCCGTTCGTGGGCAACCTGTCGGACCGCATCGGCCGACGTCCGACCATGATTGCCGGGTGCCTGGGATCGGGTCTGCTGGCGTTCGTCTACCTGTATGCGATCAGCATCCAGAACGTGCCACTTGCCTTCGTCGGCTCGATCCTGATGTGGGGCATGGTCTACCAGGGCTACAACGCCGTGTTCCCAAGCTTCTACCCGGAGCTGTTCCAGACCCGCTACCGGGTGTCGGCCATGGCCATCGCACAGAACATCGGCACCATGCTCACTGCGATGCTGCCGGCGCTGTTCGCGGCCGTCGCCCCACCTGGCTCGGAGCATATCTGGCTGGTGGTCGGTGCCCTGGCCTTCGCCATCACCTGCGTGTGCGCACTGGCAGCCTATGTGGCGCCTGAAACCTACCGGCTGGCCATGGAAGACCTGGGTAACCCGCAGGCCAAACCGCTGGAAAAGGACGCCTATGAAGCCAGCCGCAAAAGCAGCTTCGAGGTGGTGAGCCAGTAAGGCAGTCGGGGGGGGGGGGGGGGGG